>JAIHVJ010000139.1 GCA_022720335.1 Collinsella sp. | reverse complement strand
TTGACGCGCGCATTGTATCGACCATCGATTTGCTTCGAGAGCAGAATGAAAAGCTTCAGAGCATCAAGGACGGTCTGTCCGCGCAGTCGAGCGCCATGGCGAATGACGCAGCGGCTGTTTCGGGTGCCAGTGACGCTATCAATAACGCAATTCATACCGGTGCGACCAACCTTGGCCAAGCCCAGACGGACTTGGGCCAAAACGCGCTGCCGAAGGCCTCGAGCGCGCTCGACTCTTTTGCTGCCGTTTCGGGCGACCTGACCGGTATCGTCTCGGGTATGACACCTACACTTGCAAATGCGCGCGGCACGTTGGCGCAGCTTAGCGCTACGCTCGGCCAGGCCAAGACCACGCTGTCCCAGACCGATTCCTCGCTTGCCAAGGTCCAGGACAAGCTTGCAACCGCCGCCAATGACATCGCGGCGCTGCAGACCTCCGAGTCCATGGGCGAGCTGGCCGATCTGATGGGCGTCGATGTCAATGACGTGGCAGATTTCATGGCGTCTCCGGTTGAGTTGACGTCCAAGTCAATCTATCCGGTCAAGAGCTTTGGCTCGGGCATCGCTCCCTTCTACACCAATCTGGCGCTTTGGGTGGGCGGCTATGTGCTCATCGCCATTTACAAGCTCGAGGTCGACCGTGAAGGTGTTGGCAGCTTTACGGCGCGCCAAGGCTACTTTGGCCGCTGGTTGCTCATGGTGATCCTGGGCGCGTTGCAGGCCATCATCGTTACGGTAGGCGATCTGGTGATTGGCGTGCAGTGCGTCAGCCCGCTGCTGTTCGTGCTGGGCGGCATCGCCATTTCGTTCACCTACGTCAATATCATCTATGCGCTGTCCACCACGTTTAAGCATATCGGCAAGGCTATCGGCGTCATTCTCGTCATCGTGCAGATCCCGGGTTCGTCGGGCATGTACCCCATCGAGATGATGCCCGGCTTCTTCCAGTGGCTGCACCCGCTGCTGCCCTTTACCTACGGCATCAATCTGCTGCGCGAGACGGTCGGCGGCATGTATTCGTTCAACTACCTGTTTAACCTGTGCATTCTGGGCGTGTTCTTGATCGTGGCGCTCTTTATCGGCCTGCAGCTGCGTCCGCTGCTGCTCAACCTTAACCTGCTCTTTGATAAACAGCTCTCCACGACCGGTATGATGATTTGCGAGTCCAACGACCTGCCGCGCCAGCGCTACTCGCTGCGCACGGCCATGCGCGTCATGCTCGATTCCGATTCGTACCGTCGCGAACTGCTCGATCATGCGGTCGCCTTTGAACATCGCTACCCGTACTACATCAAGGGCGGTTTTGCCGCCGTGGTGGGCGTTCAGGTCCTGCTCTTTGTCCTGTCGACGGTTCTCGATATCGACAATAACGGCAAGATCATCCTGCTTGTCATTTGGATCATCTCGGTTATTGCCATCTGCGGCTGGCTTATCAATATCGAATATATCCGAGCGAGCCTCAATACCCAGATGCGCATCTCGGCGCTTTCGGATGAGGACCTGCGTCGCGAGATGCGCGAACACACGGCCGCCATTCCTGCCGCCCGCCACATGTTTGGCCTCAACGCCAGCGAGCGTGGTGCCAAGGGCGGCGATCAGTCCACGGGCCGCTTGCCGCATATCGGCTCGCACCATAAATCTCAGGGCAGCGACAGCACAGCCACAAATGATGGAGATACCACCGCGCTTGGCAAGCACTCCAAAGGAGGTGAGGCATAAATGAAGAACATCCTGCATCTGTTTAAGCGCGATGTCCAAAACGTGTCTCGCTCCGTGATCGGCTTGGTTGTCGTGATGGGCCTCATTATCGTACCGTGTCTGTACGCGTGGTTTAACATCGCCGGCAGCTGGGATCCGTACGGCAACACCGGCAATCTTAAGATCGCCGTGGTCAACACCGATGAGGGTTACGAGAGCGATTTGATCCCCGTCGAGGTTAACGTGGGCGAAAACGTGACCGCCACCCTACGCGGCAACGAGAGCTTCGATTGGGTTGTGCTCAACAATCGCGAAAAGGCTATCGAGGGCGTTAAGTCGGGCGCGTACTATGCTGCCGTCGTTATCCCCAAAACGTTTAGCGCTGACATGATGAGACCATTACGAGCATCGGTCTTAAGACGGTGTCCAGCCTGCTCGATTACATGAGCACCGACCAGGTCAGCAACTTTATCGCCAACCTGTCCTCGACGCTTGGCGATTCGATTGAGGACCTGCGAGACGTTCAGGCAAATGCTTCGTCGCTGGCGGGCATTTTGAGCTCCACGTCCGATTCGCTGACGTCGGCGAGCGGCATGCTCAAGCAGACCGGTGCCGTCGATGAGTCGACAAAGCAGCTCATGGAACATGCCAAAAGCGGCATCGATGATTCCAAAGAAGCGCTTAAGGCGGCAAACGATGCCATCGATGCCGCAATCGATGGAAGTGCGGGTTCGTTCGACAATGTGTCTGCCGAGCTCGCGAAGGCGTTCGACACCGCAAACCAGCATGTCTACCTTACGGTGTCCCAACTCAACGATGCCGCTGCGGCCCTCAATGCGCGCGCCAAGGATATCGATGCGATGGCCGATCAGCTCCGCAGCCTTGCCGACCAGGTGAGCGATGAGAATTTGAAGGACGGCCTCAAGTCCGCCGCGACGTCGCTGGGCAGAATCGCCGTTGAGTACCGCAACAATGCCAAGGATCTGGCGGCTACCGCGAAGTCTCTCTCCGATAGCATGGCCGAGGTCAACAACTTGCGTGCCGAGGTCGATCAGGCCATCGCTGATGCCAAGGCCGGCATCGCGGATGCCAAATCCGATTACGATTCCACGTTCTCGGTTAAGGCCAAGGAGCTCAAGAAGACGGTTTCGGGCATTCTGGACTCGCTTGATGGCATCTCGGGCGACCTGGATAGCGCCGTAGGCGGCCTGACCGACGCATCCGGCTCGTTGGCGAAGGGCCTCTCCAAGGCCGCCAAGCTGGTCAACAAGGCTTCCGATCAGCTAGGTGAAGCGTCCGATAAGATCAGTGCGTTTAAGGATGAGCTCGATGGCGCCCTGATGTCGGACGACCTTGCCACGATCAAGACGATGATTGGCAACGATCCCGAGGGTTTGGCCGTGTCGCTTTCCGGTCCCGTCGCGCTCGATCGCAAACCGGTCTATCCGATCCGCAACTACGGCTCGGCCATGGCGCCGTTCTACACGATTCTGTCGCTCTGGGTCGGCTCGATCGTGCTGGCGGCCATGATGAAGGTGTCGGTTGACGATGAGCTTATCAACGAGCTCATCCCCGTACGCCTACACGAGATCTACCTGGGTCGTTACTTGTTCTTTGGCGGTTTGGCTCTGCTGCAGGCAACGCTCGTGTGCGCGGGCGACATCCTGTTCTTTGGCATCCAGTGCGACAACCCGCTGCAGTTTGTGCTGGCGGGCTGGGTCGCGAGTCTCGTGTTCTCCAATATCGTCTACACGCTTACGGTGTCGTTTGGCGATATCGGCAAGGCTTTGGCCGTTGTGCTGCTGGTCATGCAGGTCGGCGGTTCGGGCGGTACGTTCCCCATCGAGATGACCGGCCCTGTGTTCCAGGCGATCTATCCGTTCCTGCCGTTTACCCATGGCATTAACGCCATGCATGCCGCCATGGCTGGCGCCTACCATATGGAGTACTGGGTTGAGCTGGGCATTCTGGCGAGCTATCTGATTCCGTCGCTGGCCCTGGGCGTCGTCTTCCGCCGTCCGGTCATCAAAGCCAACGACTGGATCATCGAAAAACTGGAGTCAACCAAATTGATTTAGTTCAGCAACGTAAACGCCGTCGGAACATCGAGATCTTCCAACCCGATGCTTTAGCGTAGTGAATTGCACGGGCTGCTTGGTTGTTGCTACAGTAGCGGGGCGTGCCGGGGGTCCGGTGCGCCCCGCTTTTATTTGACCATGAGGCGGCACGCAGCCATGCGCGTGCGGACACCACGCCCAGATTGAGCGCGAGGATGCCCTATGGCCCAGCATGCCACTGACAATATCGAAATGATGCCCGATAGCCCTGTTGCTCGCGAGGACCTGGGCGCGGGCGGCACCTCCCGCGGCGCCGGCGCTCGCTCGCCGCTGTTCTGGAAAGTCCTGCTGCTTTCGGTGGCAGTCGTCTGGGGCTACTCCTTTACGACCATGAAGGACGCGCTCGACACCATTCCGGTGTTCGAACTGCTCTACGTGCGCTTTCTGCCTGCGGCGTTGGTCATGTTTTTCATCTTCCACAAGCGCATCATCGCGCACCTCAACGCCCGCAACCTTATCGTCGGACTTGGCATGGGCGCACTTATGTGGGCCGCCTACGCCCTGCAGACAGTCGGTCTGGCGCACACCACGGCGGGCAAGAATGCTTTTTTGACGGGCACGTATTGCATCGTTGTGCCGTTCGCGAGCTATTTTCTGAGCGGCGAAAAACTCACCCGCTATAACCTGGGCGCGGCGCTGCTGTGCTTGGCGGGCATTGGCTTGGTGGCGCTCGATAGCGTTGAATTCAACATCGGTGATGTCATTACGCTGGCGGGTGCGGTCTTTTTCGCCATCCAGATGGCGGTGACTGCCAAGTACGGTCGCAAAATGGACATCAACGTCATCACGTTTTGGATGTTTGTGGGCAACGGCGTGCTGAGCCTGGCAACGTCGCTGCTATTCGAGACCCAAGCGCCTCTGTCCGTGTGGACGCCGAGCTTTATCAGCGCGATGGCGTTTCTCTCGGTTGGTTGCACATGCGCGGCTCTGCTCATCCAAAACGTCGGCTTGGCGCATGTCTCGGCCTCGACGGGCTCACTGCTCCTTTCGATGGAGTCGCCTTCGGGCGTGCTGTTCTCGGTGCTGCTGATGGGGGAGGCGCTCACCTCGCGCCTGCTCGCCGGCTTCGCGCTCATCTTTCTTTCGATTATCTTGAGCGAGACGCATTTCGATTTCTTGCGCCGAAAATCACACCCGCAATTGTAAACAACTTGTTGCGCCGCCCTCCCAGGGCGGCATTTTTATGTCATGCCCTTACAGTTGTACCTTGCACTTTACGCTATCAAAGTGCGTGCTGCAAAAACGTTACTGGAGGGCTTCTATGGCATCAGCTCTGTCCGATTTTCAACCGCAACCAGCGCCCCAGGCCACCGCGGCGGCGCAGGCCGCTATCGGTGACGGTCTTGTCGCAGAAGCTCAGGCTTTTGCAGACGAGCTCGCTGCATGGCGACACGATCTACACCAGATGCCCGAGCTGGGTAACAATCTTCCGCAGACGTCTGCCTATATCCAGGCACGTCTGGACGAGATGGACATCCCCCATACCACGCTAGTCGACGGTTCCTGCGTCGTTGGCCTGATCGGTGCCGGTGCGGCCGCTCAGGGCAATGGCACGTGCAAGGACGAGCAGGCCGGAACGGTCGTCATGCTCCGAGGCGATATGGATGCCCTTCCCGTTGTCGAGGAATCCGGCGAGCCCTTTGCATCCACCAATGGCTGCATGCATGCTTGCGGTCACGATATGCACGCGACGGCCCTGCTTGGTGCGGCGCGCCTGCTCAAGGCCCGCGAGGCCGAGCTTGTGGAGGCCAACGCTACCGTCAAGTTGCTGTTCCAGCCGGGCGAGGAGACCTTTGAGGGAGCACGCGCTGCCATCGCCGACGGCTTGCTCGAGAACCCGCGCCCTCAGGCGGCCTTTGCCATGCATGTCAACAGCCAGTCGCCGCTTGGCCTGGTGCTCTACGGCAGCCCGGCGCTCTCGGGTGTGTACGGTTTCCGCATCACGCTCCAGGGCAAGGGCGGCCACGGTTCCAGCCCCGAGATCTGCATCGACCCCATCACGGCCGGCGTCCACGTGCACCTGGCGCTCCAGGAGCTTATCTCCCGCGAGGTGCCGGCGGCCAAGGAAGTCGCACTTACCGTTGGTAAGTTCGCCGGCGGCTTGGCGGCCAACGTCATCCCCGACACCTGCGTGCTCGAGGGAACGCTGCGCGGCTTTGATGTTGAGCTCATGGCTCACCTAAAGACCCGCATCGCGGAGGTCGTTAACGGCGTTGCTACGACCTATCGTACGCCGGCGACCATCGAGACGCTTTCGGATGTTCCGCCGCTTGTACTCGACAGCGATATGACTCAGGCGTCGCTTGGCTACGTGGGCGCAGTGCTGCCCAAGGCGGCTTTCTTGCCGCTTTTCCATGCCATGGCGAGTGAGGACTTTGCGCTTATCTCGAGCGAGATTCCGAGTGCGTACTTTACCGTGGGCGCGGCCGTAACCGACACGGACGAACGCTTTGCCCAGCACCATCCCAAGGCACGTTTTAACGATGCCGAGCTGCCGCTCGGCGCCGCGGCCTATACCGCCGTCGCTTTGGGCTATATCGCCGACCACCGGATGCCCCAGCAGCGTAAGTTCTTCCCCGGCTGGCTCGTGGTGGCCTCCGGCTTCGTGATCATGGCCACGTGCTACACGATTTTCGTCAACTGCATGAGCATGTTCCAGCCGCTGATCGTCAGCGACCTGGGCATTTCCCTTGCGCAGTACAACATCTCCAATGCCATCTCCACCGTAGTGAGCGTCGTGGGTTCGCTCGTTATCGGCCATGTTGCCGATAAGGTGAGTGGCCGCGTATTGGGCTCGCTCACCGTTATCGCTACCTCGGCGGTGCTTGCCGGCATGAGCTTTGTCGGTGAGCTGTGGCAGGTCTACGTGCTCTTTGCCGTCTCGGGCTCCTTTGCGAGCACCTGGATCGTGTGCTTGGCGTGCTCCGTGGTCATGCTCGTGTTCCTGCTGGCATCCGAGCCCATCGCCGCCAAGCTGCGCGCGTGCGTGGCGGGGGAGTAGACGTCCGTCGCTCTCTTCTGTTCGTCCCGTTCTGTCCGTGGCCGCCTTGGAAGCCGAATGGATGCTCGTACCATCATTCGGTTTCCAAGGTCGCCGCAGGCCAAAGGACGATCCCTTTTCCTCCGTCCCCAACAGATCAAACGAGGGTATGGGGACTCGTTCGGTCAGGCGCGCCGCCGCGTTGCTGCTTTGTGCCGTATAATGTCCACTACCTATGACGCGATACAAAAGAAAGGTGTTTGCCCATGCAGGCACAGAAGGCGGAGGGAACCCGCGACCTTATCGGCGCCGAGATGCGCGCCTGGCAAAAGATGCAGCAGATTGCGGCCGGCGTGTTCGAGCCGTTTGGTTTTAAACCCATCGAGACGCCCGCGATCGAGCAGGTTGACGTGTTTGTCCACGGTATCGGCCAGTCGACCGACGTCGTGCGCAAGGAAATGTTCCGCGTGTTCAGCGGTGCCAACCTGGAGCGCGTCTTTACCGAGGGCACCGACACCAAACTCAAGCCCAAGCAGCGCCTGGCACTTCGCCCCGAGGGCACGGCCGGCGTGGTGCGCGCCGTCGTCGAGAACAATCTGGTGCCCCAGGGCTCCACGCCGTTTAAGGCTTACTACGCCGAGGCCATGTTCCGCGGCGAGCGTCCCCAGAAGGGCCGCCTGCGCCAGTTCCACCAGGTGGGCATCGAGTGGCTCGGCGCTCCCGATCCGGCGGCAGACGCCGAGTGCATCATCATGCTCATGGAGTTCTACAAGCGCCTGGGCTTCGATCTTTCCAAGCTTCGTCTGCTCATCAACTCGATGGGTGACGCCCAGTGCCGTCCGGCTTATCGCGAGCAGGTTAAGCAGTTCATCCTCGATCACGCCGACGAGATGTGCGATGAGTGCCGCGAGCGCGCCGAGCTCAACCCGCTGCGTGCCTTCGACTGCAAGAACGACCACTGCCGCGAGATCATGGCCGAGGCTCCGCTGATGGGTGACAACCTGTGCGATGAGTGCCGCGAGCACTACGAGCAGGTCAAGCGCTATCTGGATGCCGCCGGTATCGAGTATGTCGAGGATCCCACCTTGGTGCGCGGCCTGGACTACTACACCCGTACTGTCTTTGAGGTCGAGGCCCCTGGCGCCGGCGTCGGCTCCATCGGCGGCGGCGGCCGCTACGATGGCCTGGTCGAGCTCGAGGGTGGCAAGCCCACGGCGGGCGTCGGCTTTGCTGTCGGTTTTGAGCGCGCCCTGCTGGCCCTGCAGGCCTTTGGCAGCGATTTGGGTGCCGATGAGGCCCCGTGCGTCTATGTCGCCAACGCCGGCAAGGAGCTGCGTCAGAACGTCTTTGCCATTACGCAGGAGCTTCGCGCCGCAGGTATCGTGACCGAGGCCGACTATCAGGGTCGTTCGCTCAAGGCCCAGTTTAAGCAAGCCGATAAGGTAGGCGCCAAGCTCATCTTGGTCCTGGGTGGCGACGAGCTTGCCGCCGGCAAGGTCAAAGTGCGCGACATGCAGAGCCATGACGAGGTGCTCGCCGATCTGGACAACGTCGTCGAGGCGGTTCGCGAGCGCCTGTAGCGCATCTTTTTGAGCTTCGGGCCTGCTAACGTGCCCTGCTCATGGAGAGCGATTGTTACGGGGGTGTTTCGCTTTTATGCGGAATGCCCCCGTTTACGTATGCCGCCCACCGAGAAATACGACCATTTAGGGCAAAAACCTTTGCGATGCAGAAAATACTTTTGTGTGGTAAAGCGCAATCAGTGTCGAAAGTATTTCTCAAGCGCCTATAATGAATACCGCATGTTACGTGCATAGAAGGAGGAATGGGAGGAAACGTGGCTGAGAACCTAAGCAACCAGTCTGTACCCGAAGCCGCGGCGCGCGTCGCTGCCGTGGTCAACCGCCTCGTTAACCGAATCGGCTCGAATGCCGAGTCCAGGGAGCGTCTCGCCGAGATCGAGATCCCCGAGGAGCTGCGCGACAATCTGGCGCTGTTCTTGCGCCTGGAGCGCCGTGTGCTTAGCGAGTATGATCCCGAGATCGCGGACCTGTTCGACAAGATTTTGACAGCCGAGATTGTGGTCAATGCCGGCAACCCCGGTACCTGCGCTGCCGACGAAGCCGTCGACGAGCAGGGCGTGCCCACCGCCGACGAGCCCACTGCCGTGGCATTTCGTGAGGTCGTCGATTTGATCGACAGCCTGCCGCTCGATAAGCAGCAGGTCATCGTTCGCGCCTTTACGAGCTTTTTCCATCTGGCAAACCTGTCGGAGGAGAACTACCGTGTGGCGCAGCTGCGCGAGCGCGAGGCCGGTGCGTCGACCGATACCGAGGTCGATCCTGCCAACGAGCTTACCGTTGCCTATCACCAGCTGGTGAATGAGCTGGGTGTCGAGGGTGCCAACGAGCTGCTCGACAAGCTCGAGTTCCACCCTGTCTTTACCGCACATCCCACCGAGGCCCGTCGTAAGGCCGTCGAGGGCAAGATCCGCCGTATCTCCAACCTGCTGGAGGAGCGTCCGCGTCTGGGCGGCTCCGACCTGGTGGAGAACGAGCGCCATATGCTGCAGGAGATCGACGCCCTGGTGCGTACGAGTCCCATCGCGCTCAAGAAGCCCACGCCGGTCGAGGAAGCCGATACCATCATCGACATCTTCGATAACACGCTGTTCGACGTTATCCCCGTTATCTATCGTCGTTTTGACGATTGGGTGCTGGGCGACAAGGCCGGTACTGTGCCGCCGCTGTGCCCGGCGTTCTTCCATCCCGGCAGCTGGATCGGTTCCGACCGCGACGGTAACCCCAACGTCACCGCCAAGGTGAGCCGTGAGGTCGCCGCCAAGTACTTTACGCACATGGTGCTCAAGCTCGAGGACAAGTGCCGCCACATCGGCCGCAACCTCACGCTCGAGGCTACCTACAGCAAGCCGTCGGCCGAGCTCATTAACCTGTGGAACCATCAGGTCGAGATGAGCCCTCGTTACACGGCCCGCGCCGAGCTGATCTCCGAGCACGAGCCGCATCGCGCCGTCATGCTCGTCATGGCCGACCGCCTGAACGCCACCGTCCGTCGTATCACCGACACCATGTACCACAGCGCCGACGAGTTCCTGGATGACCTGCGCGTCGTCCAGCGTTCGCTGGCCGCCTGCGGTGCCGTCCGTGCTGCCTACGGCCCGGTCCAAACCATCATCTGGCAGGTCGAGTCCTTCGGCTTCCATATGGTCGAGATGGAGTTCCGTCAGCACTCCGTGGTGCATGCCCGCGCCCTTAAGGATATCCACGAGAACGGTATCCATGGCGACCTGCAGCCCATGACGCGCGAGGTCATCGATACCTTCCGCGCTATCGGCTCCATCCAAAAGCGCTACGGCAAGAAGATGGCGCACCGCTACATCATCTCGTTTACCAAGAGCGCTCAGCATGTGGCCGACGTCTTTGAGCTGGCGCACCTGTCCTTTGCACACGAGGAGGATGTCCCCGAGCTCGACGTGATCCCGTTGTTCGAGCAGCTCGAGGACCTCGAGGGCTGCGTCGACGTGCTCGATCAGATGCTTACGCTGCCCGTGGTGCAAAAGCGCCTTGCCCAGACCAACCGCCGCATGGAGGTCATGCTGGGCTATTCCGACTCTTCCAAGGATGCCGGTCCTACCACGGCCATGCTCGCGCTGCACTCCGCGCAGGAGCGCATCGCCAAGTGGGCAGAGAAGAACGATATCGACCTGGTGCTCATGCACGGTCGCGGCGGTGCCGTGGGCCGTGGCGGCGGCCCGGCCAACAAGGCCGTGCTGGCGCAGCCCAAGGGTTCGGTCAACTGCTTCTTTAAGCTTACCGAGCAGGGCGAAGTCATCTTTGCCCGTTACGGCAACCGCACGCTGGCTCAGCGCCATGTTGAGTCCGTTGCAGCCGCAACGCTTTTGCAGTCGGCCCCGAGTGTCGAGAAGACCAACACCGAGACCACGCAGAAGTTCTGGGATATGGCCGAGAAGCTCAACACCGCAAGCCACGAACGCTATCTGGACCTGCTGAACACCGAGGACTTTACACCGTGGTTCTCGACCGTGACGCCGCTGACCGAGGTCGGTCTGCTGCCGATCGGCTCGCGTCCCGCCAAGCGCGGTCTGGGCGCCAAGTCGCTCGATGACCTGCGTACCATCCCGTGGATCTTCAGCTGGAGCCAGGCGCGCATTAACCTGGCCGCTTGGTACGGTCTGGGCACCGCCTGCGAGCAGCTTGGCGATCTTGACCAGCTCAAGGCTGCCTACCAGGAGTGGCCGTTCTTCCGCACCTTTATCGACAACATCGAGATGTCGATCGCCAAGACCGACCAGCGCATCGCCAAGATGTATCTGCACCTGGGCGACCGCCAGGATCTGTCCGAGAAGGTCTTTACCGAGATGCAGCTCACGCGTAAGTGGGTCCTTGCCATCGTCGGTGACGAGTGGCCGCTGCAGCGCCGTCGCGTGCTCGGCTGCGCCGTCCGTGTACGTAACCCCTACGTCGACGCCCTGTCCATCGCCCAGGTCCGCGCCCTTCGCGAGGTGCGTATGAACCAGGACGAGATGGCCGAGGAGAAGAAGGCCGAGTACATGAGCCTGATTCTTTCGACTGTGACCGGCGTCTCGGCAGGTTTGCAGAACACGGGGTAATCGATAGCCCTGTAGTCGTCCGGGCCCGCCATTAGTTTACTTTTAGGCACGTCCTCGGACATGCAAGAAGCCCTCGCTGCGCACTTCGTGCGGCGAGGGCTTCTTGCGTCCTGCGGAGTGTGCCTAAAAGTAAACTGATGGCGGGCCCTGCGATGTCCGGTCTTCGGCGGATTACTGGCTGGGGGAATAATGGCGCGCTTCGCGCGTTTGGAAAGGGCTTCGTGCTGCGGAATGCATTCAGAGAGAAACCCGTCGGGCCCCTTCGTCCTCGGCCTTCAGGAATTGGGGCTGAAGGGGATAAAGTGCGCTTCGCGCGTTTTGGATGGGGTTTGTCCCGGCGGCGCATTTGGTGCTTCTCGCCTTACGACTGTTGCGGCCGCGGTCCCGTTTGGGATCGTGGCCGTTTTGTTGTGGGTCAAATATGAACGTTGTGTTAATGAGTCGGTGGACGGTGGTGGTTTTCGGTGAGCGGCGTATCCTTCCAACGGTTTATCTAG
>JAIHVJ010000138.1 GCA_022720335.1 Collinsella sp. | reverse complement strand
TCGATGCGCCAGCCGGCGTTGTTCTTGCGGGCATTAAAGCGATAGCTCCACCAGCTGTAGACGCCCTCGACGTCGGGGTTTGCCGCGCGCCAGGTATCGGTAAAGCCGGCGTTGAGCAGCTCGGTAAACTTGCCGCGTTCCTCGTCCGAAAAGCCTGCGTTGCCGCGGTTGGACTTGGGGTTCTTAAGGTCGATCTCCTCATGCGCCACGTTAAAGTCGCCGCAGGTTACGACGGGTTTGCCGGTCTCGCGCTCGAGCGCGTTCAAAAAGCCGCGGTAGGCATCGTCCCAGGCCATACGCACGTCGATGCGCGCGAGCTCATTTTGTGCGTTGGGCGTATAGACGTCGACAAACCAAAACTTGTCGAACTCGAGCGCACAGACGCGGCCCTCGGTTGCGGCTTGGGCGACGAGCTCGGCCGCCTCGTTCTCGCCGGCGTAGGGTAGCAGTGCGTCGGCGTGCAGCACGCGCAGCGGTTCCTGGCGGCTAAAGACCGCAGTGCCCGAATAGCCTTTACGCTCGGCGTAGCTCCAGGTTTGGTGATAGCCGGGCAGGTCAATATCGACCTGGCCCTCCTGCAGCTTGGTCTCTTGCAACGCCAGGATATCGACGTCGAGTTCTTGCGCGATCTGGATAAAGCTCGGGTCCTTTTTGAGCACGGCGCGCAGGCCGTTTACGTTCCACGAGGCGAAAGTGTAAGTCTGAGGCATGGTGTCCTTTCGACGGGGTTGGCAGGCTTAAGATTAGCGCAACAGGGGCGGTGGTGGGCACCGCGCGTGCTGACCCAAAGGCCGCATGCTGGGACGTCGCCCAACGCTGCCCGACCAACAAGGACGGAGGACTCATATGACGCAGGCAATAACGGATCCCAAGCAGGCCTCCGCCGCGCTGGCGGAGCTGTTCGGCACCCATAAGCGCGTGGTCTTCTTTGGCGGCGCTGGTGTTTCCACGGCAAGTGGCATTCCCGATTTCCGCAGCGTGGACGGCCTGTATCACCAGCAGTTTGCCTATCCGCCCGAGACCATGCTGTCGCATAGCTTTTACGAGGCGCATCCTGCGGAGTTCTTCGACTTTTACCGCACCAAGATGATCGCGCTCAACGCTAAACCCAACCGCTGCCACACCAAGCTGGCCGAGCTGGAGCGCGCCGGCAAGCTCGACGTCGTGGTGACGCAAAATATCGACGGTCTGCATCAGATGGCCGGCTCACAGCGAGTGTTTGAGCTGCACGGATCGGTCCATCGCAACATTTGCCAGTCGTGCGGCGCGGTCTATAGCGCCGAGTGGATTTGCTCGCGCGAGCACGAGGATGCCGCGGGCGTGCCTGCGTGCCCCGCGTGCGGTGGCCGCATCAAGCCCGATGTAGTGCTCTACGAAGAGCCGCTCGACGAGCATGTGTTGACCGGTGCCGTTGCCGCCATCGCCGCGGCCGATGCCCTCATTGTGGGTGGGACCTCGCTCGTGGTGTATCCGGCGGCAGGCCTTACGCGTTACTTTACCGGCGATACGCTGGCCATATGCAACCTTGCTCCCACCGATCAGGATGCAAATGCCGACCTGCTGATTTCTTGCGACATCGCGGCCGCGTTTGCGTTCTAGCCCGCGCGCGCGGATACAATAGAAAGACTGAGTGCAAAGCGACCCCGCCGCCAGCTCCCCAAGCTCGGCGGCGTGGGCATTTTAGGAGGATGTTCATGGCGAACGACAGCAAGACATGGCGGTGCGGAAAGTATGAGCTCAGCTTTGACCGTCCGCGCATCATGGGCGTCCTCAACGTGACGCCCGATTCGTTTAGCGATGGCGGGGAGCACTTCGACCCGGATGCCGCGATCGAGTATGGCCTGGCGATGCTCGACGCCGGCGCCGACATCATCGACGTGGGCGGCGAGTCTACGCGCCCCGGCTTTACCCCGGTCAATCCCGACGAGGAGGCTCGCCGCGTGCTGCCCGTGGTGCGCGCGCTGGCCAAGGAGGGCGCCATCGTCTCGATCGACACGCGTCATGTGGCGGTTGCCAAGGCGGCCGTGCGCTGCGGCGCCTCGATCGTCAACGACGTGACCGGCTTCACCGACCCCAAGATGGTCGAGTTTGTTAAGACGAGCACCTGCGGCGTCATCGTGATGCATGCCGGCGAGGTCGTCGCGCCTACCCGCACGCACGCAACGGTGCAGCTCGATACCTCGGCAGCGGCGTTTGTTGCCGAGAAGGCGCGCGAGGCGGCTGCCGAGGCCGCGCGTGAGGCCGAGAAGCCGGCTCGCCGCCGTCGCGGCAAGTTGCTGGGCGAGCCTAAGCCGGAGGCCAAGCTTCCGGGCGGCGTGGTGCAGCCCTCGTTGCCGTTTGGTGAACCGGAGCCCACGTCCGAGCCTGCAAGCGAGCAGGAGACGCCGGCCGCCGAGCAGGCTGCTGCAGCCGAGACCGTCGCGCCCGCGCCCGAGGCCGCGCCCGCAGCCACCGAGGCCGCATCGGAGCCCAATGACCGCCTGGCCGCCATGATGCGCCGCAGCGCCCGCCGCGAGGAAGCCTACGTGCCCACCTCGCAGCTCCGCCGCTTCACCCTGCCCGATTCGGCGCCCATCATGCGCCGCGTCATGGGCTTTCTGTCCGACCAGGCCCGCGCGCTCATCCACGCCGGCGTGTCGCGCGACCGCATCTGCATCGATCCCGGTCCGGGCTTTGGCAAGACGGCCAACGAGGACATCGTCATCCAGCGCGAGACTGCCAAGATGGCGTCACTGGGCTATCCGCTCATGTGCGCCGTATCACGCAAGCGCTTTGTGGGCGCCGTCTCGGGCGTGACCGAGGCCGCCGAGCGCGATGCCGCTACGTTTGGCGTGTGCCTGGGCGCCATCCAGGCCGGTGCCAACATCGTGCGCGTGCACGACGCCGCGGGTTTTGCGCAGTTCCTGAACGGCTACTGGGCGGTTGCCAAGCCGCAGCCGCGCCGCGCGTTTGTGGCCGTGGGCTCTAACCTGGGGCATCGCTGCGACAACATCCGCGCCGCACGCGACATGATCGCCGAGATTCCACTCACCTGCGTGTCCAACTCCTCCAAGATCTACGAGAGCGAGCCTGCCTACGAGACGCGCCAGGACGCGTTTGCCAACGCCGTCATCGAGATCAAGACCGAGCTGGCGCCGTTGGTGCTGCTCGACGAGCTCATGAAGATCGAGGCCGAGCTGGGGCGCGACCGCTCCAAAAAGGCCAAGGCCAACGGTCCGCGCACCATCGACCTGGACCTGCTGTGGATGGACGGCGAGACCCACGGCGGCAAAAAGCTGCGCCTGCCGCATCCACTGATCGGCGAGCGCGATTTTGTGCTGGTGCCGCTTGAGGACTTGATGCACGACCCGGCGCGGTTCTTCCGCTACAACGGCGTCGAGGTCAAGGAGCCCGAGGACCGCGTGGGCCATATCGTGGGCGAATTGGGGCGTATGTAGATGATCGAGATGAATGCTGTTGCCGCCGGTACCGAGCTTGACGCCGCGCGTGACGCGGGCCGCGAGGGTGCGTCCGCGGGCTGGTGCGCTTGGAGCGCGGGCGAGGCGTCGTTGACGTTTTCGCTGGTCGTGCGCCCGGATGTGAACATGCATGCCTTCCACGGCCTGCCGTTTGTGGCCGCGATGGGCATGATGGACGCGCTCGTGGGCACGGCTTCGACGCCGGGGTTGGGCCTTGCCGGTAAGGTGGGTATCCAGTGGCCGAGCGATATCGTGTGCGGTGCGCCTGCGTTTGAGACGTCACTCGCGCGCGTTGCCGTGAACGGCGGTGCCGGTGCCGCGGGTATGTTTGCCGCGGTGACGGTTGATGTTGAGCGTGCGGCGCTGGGTGAGCTTGGCGTGGATATGGCAGATGAGGCGCTGATCGAGGCATTGGCCGCCGCCGTGCTGGTCCGCGTGGACACCTGGGCAGTTGCCGCCAACACGCCGCAGGGCGCCGCCGGCCCGCTGGCTCCGGTGCTGGGCGAGTACTTTGACATGGTGCCACTGCTGGGTCGTCAGGTCGCGGCGGTGTCGCCCAGCGGTTTGCCGCTTGCGGTCGGTGTGTTTGCGGGCCTGGACATCTGGGGTCGCGCGACCATCAAGACCGATGCCGGCGAGCAGGAGTTTCCGCCCGAGGCCGTACGGATTCGCGGACTGTAACGCGAGGCGCCCGCGCTCAAAGATAGCGATGACAACAAGACCCTCCTCGGCTGTGCCGGGGAGGGTCTTTACGCGACTACAGGGTGGCATCGCGGTTCTATTCCTCAAAATTGAAAATATTTCGATTTTGAGGAATAGAATTAAGCCAGCTCGGCCTTTAACGAGGTATATTCGTTGCAGAGTCTATTCCTCAAAACTGAATAATTTTCGTTTTTGAGGAATAGCGATAGAAGACCGCAGGGAGGCACCAATGAAACTCATCAATAGAACGTCATATATGGACACGTTGACGAGCCTTATTGGCGTGCCGGATATCAAGGTCATAACGGGCATTCGCCGTAGCGGTAAGTCAAAATTGCTCGAGGCCCTCCGCGATTACGTGGAGGTAAATCTGTCCAATTCGAATGTCATCCATATCAATTACAACCTCGACGAGTTCGAGAGCCTGCTCGAATATCATGCCCTGCTCGCCTATGTAAAAGAGCATCGAGTGTCCGACAAGCAAAACTTCCTGCTTATCGACGAGGTTCAGATGTGCGACGGCTTTGAACGCGCGATCAACAGCCTCCATGCATCCGAGCAGTACGATATTTTCATTACCGGATCGAACGCCTTTTTGCTGTCAAGCGACCTGTCGACGCTCTTTACGGGGCGCACGTTCGAGATCGAGGTTTTCCCATTCTCGTTTGAAGAGTATCGCTCCTACGTCTTTAAGACGCTCATTGTGAGAGATATCGTGCAGCGGCATAACGTGAGAAACGAATCGGCGCTGCTGCGCATTGCCGATTACATGATGGACAACGTCTCCAACATAACGTCGGCGCGCAACATTACGGATGTTTTGAACGCGGATGGGCTAAAGATAACGAACAAGACGGTCGGTGCGTACATGGGGTACCTGTGCGATGCGTTTGCCTTCTATAAAGTTCGTCGATATGACATTCGCGGCAAGAAATACCTTAAGAGCGGCGAGAAGTATTACCTGGCAGACCACGCGTTCAAATACGCACTGCTCGGTACACGCGATATGGACTGGGGTCGCGTGTACGAGAACATGGTGGCAATCGAGCTGCTGCGCCGCGGATATGAGGTATACGTCGGTGTGCTCTATAAAAAGGAAATAGACTTTGTGGCAATCAAGCGAAGCGAGAAGCTCTACATTCAGGTGAGCGACGACATCAGCTCGGATAAGACATTTGAACGCGAGATTTCACCACTGCTGAGCATTGGCGACGCGTACCCCAAGATGATTCTCGCCCGCACGCATCACGAGGCCACGGACCGCAATGGGGTGCAGATTGTGGACCTGGCGAGGTGGCTGTGCGGCGAGGCCTAGCAGAAAGTCCTATTCCTCAAAAACGAAAAAATTTCGATTTTGAGGAATAGGACCGATGCGTTGCCTAGTTCGCCGCTCGCGCTCGACTTAAACCCCGCCTTACCCCTGCTCCTGCATGCGGCGGTAGATTTCGCAGATACCCTTGATGGTGAGCTGTCCGTCGACCACGTCGAAGGCATCGGTCGAATCGGCGACGATGCCGGCGAGACCG
>JAIHVJ010000137.1 GCA_022720335.1 Collinsella sp. | reverse complement strand
CTTTAAGCGCAACGGTGATGACCTGTACCTGGTGAGCGATATCTCGATTGCGCAGGCTGCGCTCGGCTGCGAGATTGAGGTCGAGGGCATTATGCCCGATGAGGTCGTTAAGGTGACGGTTCCCGCCGGCGCCCAGTACGGCGACACCGTGAGCGTCAATAATTACGGCATGCCGCGCATTGGCGGTGGCGGTTCGCGTGGCCGCCTGATCGTGCAACTGCGCGTGGTCGTTCCCACCAATCTTTCCAATAAGCAGCGCGAGCTGCTCCGTGCTTTTGCCGATGAGATGGGCGATGACGTCGCTTCTGGTAAGAAGTCGGTGACCGACCGTATCAAGAGTGCCCTCGACGATATCCTCGATTAAGGAGCCCGCGTGCTCGCACCCCATATTTCCGTCGTCAACCTCGGCTGCCGTGTCAACCGGGTTGAGTCTGACCGTATCACTGCCGATCTTATGCGCTTGGGCTTTGCTATTGTGGAGCCCCAGGATGCCGATCTGATCGTCATTAACACTTGTGCCGTTACGGGCGAGGCCGAGGCTAAGACCCGTAAGGCCGTCCGTCATGCGCTGGCCCATCCAAACGAGCCCTATGTGGTCGTGACCGGATGCGTGGTCAATTTGCATCCCGAGGAGCTGTCGGAGCTTTCGGATCGCGTGATTGCCGAGCCGTCCAAGATAGATGTCGCCGAACGTGTTTGCGAGGTGCTGGGTGTTGAGTCCGATAGCGTTCCCGCCTGCAGCGATGGCGAGGTGGTCGATGCGCTCGGTCGCTCTCGCCTGGGCGTGAAGATTCAGGATGGCTGCAACCATCGCTGCACCTATTGCATTGTGTGGAAGGCGCGCGGCCCCGAGCGCTCCGTGCCCGTCGAGTCCGTGCTCGAGCAAGTTCGCGAGGCCCAGGAGGCCGGCGTGCCCGAGGTGGTGCTGACCGGTGTGAACCTGGGTGCCTACGATGGCAAGAGCGCGACCGACGAGCACGTCGAAATCGATGAGCTGCTCGAGGCCATCATGGAGCGCACGTCTATTCCGCATGTGCGCATTTCCTCGGTCGAGCCCATGGATATCTCCGAGCGCCTGCTTAAGGTTATGGCGCGCTACCCGCAGCGTATCGCCCCGTTTTTGCACCTGCCCGTGCAGTCCGGCTGCACGGCGACCCTGCATCGCATGGGCCGTCCCTATAGCGCCGAGGCCTTTGAGGACACGGTGCGTATGATTCGCGCCAACTTGCCCCAGGCGTCCCTTTCGTGCGATGTCATCGTCGGTTTTCCTGGTGAGACGGACGAGGAGTTCGAGGAGTCGCTGGCGCTGTGCCGCCGTGTGGGTTTCTCGCGTATGCACGTGTTCCGCTACAGCAAGCGTCCCGGTACCCTTGCTGCCGACATGCCCGACCAGGTACCCCCTGAGGTCATGGCCGAGCGCAGCCGTCGTATGCGCGCCGCCGCACAGGAGCTTGCGATCGCCGATGCCCGCCGCCGCGTGGGCACGGTCGAGCGTGCGGTGCTCGAGTATGGTGATAATTTGACGCTCGGCTCGTTCCATCATGCCCGTCTTGATGATACCTGTGGACTCACAGCCCCGTGCCTGCTCGATGTTGCTATCATCGGAGTCGATGATTCCGGCTTGGTCCATGCACGCAGGGAGGTTCATGGAAGCCTCGAAGATTAGACTTACCGTTCCCGAGGGTATCGACCCCTCGCGCGTTTTGGGCGCCGGCGATGGCGCCCTTCGTGCACTCGAGAACTTGGTGCGCGCCCATGTGGTTGCCCGCGGTGACAGCGTTGCCGTGAGCGGCGATCCGGACGAGGTCGAGCTCGTGGCGCGTTTTTTCGAACATGCCTTTCGTGAGGCCGCTGCCGGGCGCACGCTTTCTGCCGATGATGTCTCGCGCTGTCTGGCCGTTCTGCGCGACGGCGAGCATGATGCCTCGTCGTTGCGCGATGACGTGCTGCTATCGTATCGCGGTCGCGTTATCCGCCCCAAGACGCTCGGCCAAAAGCGCTATGTGGATGCCATCCGCTCTTCTACCATCACGTTTGGCCTCGGTCCCGCCGGTACCGGTAAAACCTATCTGGCCATGGCGCTCGCCGTCGCCGCGCTCAAGCGCCATGAGGTAGGCCGCCTGATCCTGACGCGCCCGGTTGTCGAGGCGGGGGAGAACCTGGGCTTTTTGCCCGGCACCCTCGAGGAAAAGATCGACCCGTATATGCGCCCGCTCTATGATGCCCTCTTTGACATGATGGATCGCGAGCGCACCGATGAGCTTATGGAGCGTGGCGTGATCGAGATCGCCCCGCTCGCCTACATGCGCGGTCGAACGCTGAGTGATGCCTTTGTGGTGCTCGATGAGGCACAAAACACAACGCCTGAGCAGATGAAGATGTTCCTGACGCGTCTGGGTTTTAATTCCAAGTTCGTGATTACCGGCGACCTGAGCCAGCGTGACCTGGTGGGTCGCCGCGGCGGTCTTGCCGATGTCGAAAGGATTTTGGGTCGCGTCGACGATGTGACGTTTTCTCACCTGGAGCGTGCCGATGTGGTTCGCCATGCCCTGGTGGGCCGTATCGTTGAGGCCTATGATGCATACGACGATGCGCGTGAGCAGCGCGCACACGATCGAAAGGAGTCCCGTTGAGTGTATTGATCAGCAACGATGCCGAGCTCGATACGCTGCTCGATGCCCAGGAGGTGGAGCACATCTGCGGAGTTGTGCTTGCCGCCGAGGGTGTTGAGCGTGAGGTCGAGATTTCCCTTTCGTATGTCGATGAAGACGAGATGCACGAGCTCAACCTTGAGTGGCGCAGTATCGACCGCACGACCGACGTGCTCTCGTTTGAATGTGACTCGGCCTTTGACGAGGACATTCCCGCCGATGAGACGCTTGAGCTCGGCGATATTATCCTGGCCCCGCAGGTTATTGCCCGCCAGGCCCCCGGCTTTGGCAACAGTCCCGCCGATGAGTGCCGACTGATGCTCGTGCACGGAATGCTGCACCTGCTGGGTTACGACCACATCGAGGACGATGAGGCCGAGGTCATGGAGGCACGCGAGGATGCCATTCTACGCGACTTGGCGCTTGAGCGCGGCGAGGACCCCAAACTCGTCCACGTCGGCCCCATAACCAATCATTCCCACGACTAGGAGCCGTCTATGATTCCCGGATCGAACAAGGACCATCCGTCCTTTTTAAAGTCGTTCTCATACGCGATGGAGGGCTTCGTCACTGCCGTCAAGACCGAGCGCAACATTAAGGTCATGCTCGCGGCGGGCGTGTGCACCGTCATTGCCGGCTGCATCGTGGGGCTCGATATTGCCGAGTGGGCTACGGTCATCATTTGCTGCGGCCTGGTGATTCACGGCGAGCTGTGCAATACCGCCATGGAGGCGATTGTGGACCTGGCGACCCAGGAGCTGCATCCGCTGGCCAAGCGCGCGAAGGATATCGCCGCTGCCTCTGTATACGTTCTTTCCATTACCGCCGCGATTGTGGGCGTACTGGTATTTGCCCACGCGCTCGACTTTATTTAGAAAGGGATTCCCATGTCCGACAATATGCAGCCTACCGATGAGTTTTTGGACGACGAGTCCCTGGGCGCGGTGGATACCGAGGAGCTCCAGGATGTCGAGGAGTTCGACCCGTTTGAGGGCATGAGCGATGAGGAACTCGACGCCCTGTGCGATGAGGACGACGTCCTCGCGGGCTTTGGCGACGTTGAGCCCGGTTTCCGCAGTGGCTTCGTGGCCTTGGTCGGCCGCCCCAACGCCGGCAAGTCCACGCTGCTTAATGCCTGCTATGGCAAAAAGGTCGCCATCACCTCGCCGGTGGCCCAGACGACTCGCCGCCGCATGCGCGCCGTCGTCAACCGTCCCGGCTACCAGCTGGTCTTTGTCGATACTCCGGGTATCCACAAACCCAAGGACGGCCTGGGGTCCGAGCTCAACAAGAGCGCGCTGTTCGAGCTGAACGATGTCGATGTCGTCGCGTTTTTGATTGATGCCACCAAGCCGATCGGCAGGGGAGACGCCTGGGTTGCCGAGCGTGTCAGATGCGCTCGTTGCAAGAAGGTCCTGGTGCTCACCAAGGCCGATGAGGCCGACCCCGCACAGGTCATGGAGCAGCTTAAGGCTGCCCACGAGCTTATGGAATATGACGACGAGATTGTGACGTCGTCGGTTAAGAACTTCAACGTCGATGCCTTTATAGAGACCGTTGCGCACTTTTTGCCTGAGGGTCCGCGTTGGTTCCCCGAGGACATGGGTACTGACGCTTCCGATGAGACGCTCGTTGCCGAGTTTGTGCGCGAGAAGGTCTTGCGCCGCACCCGTGATGAGATTCCGCACTCCGTTGGCGTGATCTGCGATGCGCTCGAGCAGACCAAGAAGGTGCTGCGCGTGCACGCCACCATTTACGTCGAGCGCGAGGGCCAAAAGGGCATCATCATCGGCAAGGGCGGCGAGATGATCAAGCATATCGGCATCGACGCCCGTCGCGACCTTGAGCGTATTTTTGGCACCCAGGTCTTTTTGGAGCTGGACGTGAAGGTCAAGGCCGGCTGGCGTGACGACGAGGCCCAGATTCGCCGCTTTGGCTACAACGCCGAGGACTAAGGACGCGCGGCGCGCATGGCAGGCTCCCGGACATATCGCACGAAAGTGCTCGTGCTCGATAAGACTAAGCTCAAAGAGACCGACCTGATCTTGACGATGCTTGACGAGCGGGGGCGGCAGGTTCGCGCCGTGGCAAAGGGCGCCCGCAAACCCGGCGGACGCCTGGCTGCGCGCTGCGAGCTGTTCTGTACGGTCGATATGCTGCTTGCACATGGACGGTCACTCGACGTGGTTTCCCAGGCCGAGCTTATGGAGGCGCCGCTCGGCGCTGCGCCCGATTACGAGACGACCTGCGCCGCAAGCGCGATCGCCGAGGTCGCGCGCGTGTGCTCGTTCGAGGACGCCGAGGACCCGTTTACCTTTGCCATAACGCAGCGAGCTCTTGCCCTGGTGGGCAGCGGGCTCGACACGGCTCATATGGACCTACTTGTGGCGGCATATGTCTTTAAGCTGCT
>JAIHVJ010000007.1 GCA_022720335.1 Collinsella sp. | reverse complement strand
TCTGATGCGCTGCTTCGTGCTCATCGACCTTAAGACGGACGATCTTACGCATCAGGACCTGGGCCAGATGCAAATGTATGTGAACTACTACACGCGCGAACTCATGAACGAAGGCGACAGTCCGCCCATAGGCATCGTGCTCTGCGCGGACAAAAGCGATTCGATCGTCGAGTACACGCTGCCCGAAGACAACGACCAAGTGTTTGCCGCCAAATACCTGCCATATCTTCCAAGCAAGGAAGAGCTGGCGCGCGAGCTGAGTGCCGAGTACCGCGCCATCAACGAAGCGACCAATGGCGAAACGCAAGGGTAGCAGCACGTTGCGACCGACACCCCCGACGGCGCTCCACATCACCCGGAATAAGAGGAGCTTTCCATGACAGACAGACCGAAAACAACACTGCGCGACTGCATCTATGGGCTTGCCGTCGGTGACGCGCTGGGCGTTCCCTACGAGTTCAGGCTTCGTGGCACGTTCGAATGCACCGACATGATCGGCTACGGCACGCACGAGCAGCCCGCCGGCACCTGGAGCGACGACACATCTATGACGCTTACTACCTGCGATTCGATTAGAGAGCTCGGGCATATCGACACCGCAGACATGCGCGACAAATTCGTAAGCTGGATTGCCCGTGGCGAGTATACGATCGACGACGTTTTCGACTACGGCGGCACAACCGCCCGCGCTTTGAGTACCAGCAAAGGAGGCACCGGCGAGCGCGACAACGGCAACGGTTCGCTCATGCGCATCGCTCCCCTAGCGTTCACCGATGCAACAGACGAAGAGGTCAGCAAGGTCTCCGCGATTACGCACGCCCACAGAACGTCGACCGAGTCATGTGTCACGTTCATCGAGCTGTTGAGGTCCGCGATGGACGGCGTGCTCCCCAAATGGGCACTCTGTCTGAAAGATGCACCCGAGCACGAAATCAGATCCGGCGGCTTCGTGCGCGAGACGCTTAAGGCAGCCACTTGGTGCTTCGTCAACACCAGCAGCTACGAAGAGTGCGTGCTTGCCGCCGTCAACCTGGGCGACGACACCGACACCACCGCAGCCGTCGCCGGCGCCCTCGCCGGCACGGTATACGGTATCGAGGCCATCCCGCAGGAGTGGGTCGACACCCTGCGCGGTAAAGAGTTGATTGAGAGCTGCCTGTTTTAGGCCGCCATTCAAGAAATAAGGCAGGAGGCATCATGGAGAGGAAGGTCGCAAATATAGACGAGTTCCAAGTGGACGAAAACGGGATTCCGCTATTTCCAGTAGGACTGAAGGAAGAAGCTAGCCTCTATATCCTCCCCGACGGGCGTTACCTCCCCTGCGGGGTCTACAGGACCGCGGACGGTGGTTCGATCATTTATGAGCCATCCGAACTAAGCTTCTTCGGGCAGATGCTTGCTCAATTCAAAGAGTACTAGAGGTTTGATCGCCCGTTAGATCGACACTGCTCAAAACCAGGGGGCAGGCTATCCTCCACCGCGGCCCGTGAGGTAGAATTATGCCTGCCGCGGAATCCGCCTGCGGGCAACGCTCTAATCTCTGATTGGGGTGAAGCCTATGAACTTGTTTCTTGAAATCCTGCGCCTCTCGATGTATGTAACCGGCATCGTCCGGAACCTCTACTCGATCTGGCGGGAATATAAGCAGTAACGGATAGCGAAGGGAGTCATGCAAAGGGCCGGTTGCACCCGGCCCTTTAGACGATAATACCTGCGTTGCCCGCGCTTCCAAAGTTGACCGACTGAGGAGCGGGTTCCGCGGCACATCCTGATTTTACCCAGTGGCAAGGCTCTTTTACAGCCGTTCCACCGTTTATTTACATCTGCCAATCAAGACGAGACTACTACGCACCTTTATTACACACGATATTTTCAGCCTGGTATAACCAAGTTCAATAATAGAATGCAAATCCAACCACCGTGTCTGATTACAAAAAGATTTTTGCCTTTTCTGCAGCAAACTCTTCCTCGGTAAGCACTCCACTATCACGCAGCGTTGCAAGCCTCTCAAGCCTTGCAACTACATCAATCGCTATCCGCCAGCGTCTCAATAGTCTGTGAAACCTGCGGATACCGCTCAAGCTCCTTCGATAGGGCATCGACTATCTCGGCAATATTCTTTGCATTTTTGCCCCCGTTTAATACGTTTGCCCTGACCTTAGATGACGACTTGACAGTAACGCCAGATCCGCCTTCAACTGGAACAACCGAAATACTGATATTTTCGCCCCAAGACCAAAGGCTCATACCAATCTCGGCTGCAACTGTTCTTGTTGTGGGCGATGCACTATCAACTTTTACTTTAGGCAGCTTTTCCATAGCTGCCTTCAAGGCATTAAACGTGTCGTCAGGAGAATACGGTACCTGAAGCTGAAGCTGCTGATCCGCAAAACCCATAATCTGGCCTCCGCTTCTTACAAGATTAAGGCTATCGGCAATGGTAGCACGTTCCCAGCAGTCTTAAATTCGTCTCATGACCTTGCGATGCAGCCCGACGCCCCGGCTCCGCTTCCCTACTTCCCAAAGATCGCAGCGAACAATCCCTTGCGCTTGGGCTTTTCCTCTCGGTAGGAACCCTCGGCCGCCGCTGCCACCTGACGCGGTTGCTCGCCACCTCCGCTGTGCACGATCTGGTATAGGAAGGGCGATTTAACGTATTTGACCTCGATGGGCGTGGCGCGCACGGTGCTTTCGCTCGACAGCATCACGCTCGGATTGAGCGGCGCCACGACATGCGTCTCGCGCTTGTCGCTAAACACCACCGCGGCCGCGCGGCCCGTCTGGCCGTTCACAGCGATGCGCACTTGCTCGCCGTCGCGGCTGTCCGTCGCCGGACGATCGACAAAGTAGACCGGCACCATCACCAGACCGTCCTTATGCTTGCGGGCCTTGCGCGCCCAGGTTCGGATGCTCTTTTTATTGAGCCCAAGCACTGCCTCGGCATCGTTGCCGACAATGTCGAGCGCCAACTTATCAATGACCACCTGGTCCTTGGTAGACGCATCGACGGAGACAACGCGAAAGTCACCTTCCTGCATGGCCGGGTCAAACGGCCCAACCTTGGCAAAGTCCCACGGCTCCAAAATGCCCATAAGGCGAACATCCAGATAGTTTGCCCGCGGATACGCCCAGTCGAGCACCTCGTAGTACACCAGGGTTTCCTTGCTCAGGCCCTTGCCCGGGAAGCTCGCCATCATGCGCAAATCCGCGAGCGCCATGGGGAAGTAGAAGAGCATCATGTCGTTTTGGATCGCATCTTCTACATCGTGCCCGGCAAAGGCGTCGGGGTACTGACGCACCAGCTGCAGTGCGTTGGCACGCGCCTGCTGCGGCGAGATTTCGCATGGAATACCCTGCTCCGGCACATACTCCGCACCCACGCCCAAGGTCAGGCGCTTGCTAAACGTACCGGGCTTGAGCAGGTCAGCAATGCCGATCTTGTTGCCGCAGGACGGGCACTCAAACACACGCTGCGTTGACTCACCCTCAAAGGACGCTCCGCAGAAGGGGCAGGGAATGCTCACATGCGTGGCCTCTTGGAACTCCTGCGCCGTGCCGCGATCCTCCCACAGCAGATGTTCCAGGACCGACTGATTGCGCCAGTGCGAATTGAAGAAATACCAGTCCGGGTCCTCCGGGCGCTCGAGTTGCGACACATGCGTGAGCTTGAGCAGTCCATCCACCACCGTCAACGGCGTATGGCGAATGCCCAAAGCGCTCTTGGGCTCTCCGGCGTCCGCCTGCCACGGAATGACCGCGCCGCAATAGGCGCACTCAAAGCTGCGCTTAGCCTGGTGCGAGTACATAGGGCCGCCGCAGTTTTGACATTTAATGGCAAACATCTCGTCCATGGAAACGTCCTCCTTTGCACAGGGGCTGTCGACATTAAGTATGTCGAGCAAACTGGCACATGCCCATACCCATGTGGCCCAAAATGGACCACCCAGGCAGACGGGAAGGCCCGCTCGTTAGCACCGGCAGACTATTGCTGCATTTTCTGAGCATCGGTGCACGGCGCCCCCGCGCGAGCTACACTATCCCCTTAAACATGATTGTGAGGACGACCGCTATGCTATTTGTAAATCGGCTGGTACATACGCTTGTTCCCGGCAGCGAGGGCGAGCCGGTCGATACCTCCTGCCGCACCAACGCGGGCTTCGCCGCAAGCCTCATCTGCATTGGCCTCAACATTACCCTGTGCCTGGCCAAGGGCATCGCGGGCCTGCTCGCCGGCTCTGTCTCGCTCATCGCCGACGCCTTCAACAACCTCTCCGACGCCTCGAGCAACATCGTGAGCCTGCTCGGGTTCCGCCTTGCCAGCCGCCCGGCAGACGAAGGCCACCCCTATGGCCACGGCCGCTACGAGTACCTAGCCGGTCTGTTCGTCGCCGTCCTGGTTTGCGCCGTCGGCATCAACCTGATCCTCGAGTCGGTCACCAAGATCATCAAGCCCTCCCCCACCGCCTACACGCTGGTCTCCCTAGCCGCTCTCGTCTTGTCCATGCTCGTCAAATTCTGGATGGCCGCATTCAACCGCGCGCTGGGCAACCGTATCGATTCCGAAACACTCATTGCCACAGCACAGGACTCCAAAAACGACGTCATCACCTCGGGTTCGGTCTTGATGGCGGCGCTTATTTCGCAGACGACCGGCTTTGACCTCGATGGCTGGGCAGGCCTGGGTGTGGGCATCTTCATCTGCATCAGCGGCATGGGCCTAGTGCGCGACGCCATCAGCCCGTTGCTGGGACAAGCGCCCGACCCCAAGCTCGTCCAGGCAATCCGCGACAAGATCATGTCCTATCCGCAGGTCTTGGGCACACACGACCTGATGGTGCACGACTACGGCCCCGGTCGTCAGTTTGCCAGCGCCCACGTGGAGATGCCCGGCGAGGGCGACGCGTTTGAACACCACGAGATCCTGGACACCATCGAGCACGACATCAAGCGCCAGATGGGCATCGGCATCACGCTGCACTGTGACCCCATCGCCACCACCAGCGACGACCTGCGCGGCTGGGTCAAGCGCGGCGTCATGCAGATCGACCCCGCGCTCTCCATCCACGACCTGCACGAGCACGACGGGTTCGTTTCGTTTGACCTGGTGCGTCCCGACGGCTTTGACATATCCGACGAGGAGCTGCTGGAGCTCGTCACGCGCATCGTGCACGAGCGCCGGCCCGATGTCTCGTGCGTCGTCACATTTGACTCGGGCTTCAGCTCGCCCGAGCGTCCGGCCGAGCAGTTGTAGCCCGCTTAACAGCTAGTTTCCCTGCGCGCCCGAGATGCCGTTTTGCAGGGCATCCCAGGCGTTCGTTGCCATATCGCCCAGGCTCTGCGCGGTATCGCCGAGATTCTGAGCCGTGTCACCCAGCTCTTGGGCCTTATCCCCAAGCTCCTGTGCCTTGTTGCTCAAGTCCTCCAGCGTATTGGAACTCGAGCTGTCGGTACCGCTTTGGCCGTCGGACGAGTTGCCCGAGCCATTCTTGTGCGTGAGTTGAATTTCGAGGTTGCCGTTGTCGTTATAGTAGGCAGAAGTAACGACCCAGTTGGAATCGACGACGGGCGTTGAGCCATCATCAGTCAGGACCACGGCATTCGAAAGATCGGCGCCGCGCGACTTGAGGAGCTTCTTGGCGTTGGACCAGTACTGCCCCGGGATATCGCTCAGATCGACGGTGCTAGACGAGGCGGACTCGGTTTGCTCGGCAGCGGTATCGGCCGTTGAACTCCCTCGCTTGTTGAGCATGCCCGACACGATGGCAAACACAATCGAGAGGGCAAAGAAGATCGCCAGCACGATGAGGATCTTCTTGATCACGCTCGACGAACGCGACGGCTTCCTCTCCTCGTCCTCGCCATATTGCGGAATCGACTTGGGGTACTCGCGATACGGCTCGCGCGACTCGTAGCGAGGCTGCGCCGTGCGAGGCATATACGTCGTCTGCTGAGGCTGCGGGCGTAAGAATCCTGCGCCGTGTCGCCATAGCCCATAACCCGGGTGGGCTCGGCAGAAGGCTGCGTCGCGGCGGGGTCGGTATAACCGGGGTTGGGAACAGCGCGGGTCGCATCGGCACTATCGCCAGCCTGCGCGGAACCGTAGCCGCCCATCACGGTTGTCTTGTCCTGATCCATGCAACGATTCCTTTCCGTCGCGCGTGAGCCTCAAGTTATCCATGCATTCTACCCGCGCAAAAGCCTATGATGGGCAGAGTCCGTCGGTATCTACAAGACATGCGCGGGCCTAAGGATCAAAAAGCCCCGCCGTGCCTTGTGGGCGCGGCGGGACGGGCTAGCAGCTATGGACAGCAGGCTTAGAACAGGCCGGTGATGTTGCCGTCGTTGTCGACGTCGATGTTTTCGGCCGCGGGCACCTTGGGCAGACCCGGCATGGTCAGAACACTGCCGGTCAGCGCGACCACAAAGTGGGCGCCGGCAGAAACCTTGAGCTCACGCACGGTGATGCGGAAGTTCTCGGGAGCGCCCAGGGCCTTGGCGTTGTCGCTAAAGCTGTACTGCGTCTTGGCGACGCACACCGGCAGGTTGCCAAAGCCATTCTCGCGCAGCTCGGCGAGTTGGCGCTTGGCGGCCGGCGTAAAGTCAACGCCATCGGCGCGGTAGACCTTGGTGGCAACGGCCTCGAGGGCATCAGCGACATCAGCGCCGTCCTCGTAGGCAAACTTGAGCTCGCTCGGCTGCTCAATCAAACGCATGACCTCATCGGCCAGCTCGAGTGCGCCCTCGCCACCCTTGGCCCAGACCTCGGATAGCTTCACATTGACGCCCAGCTTCTGGCACTCGGACTCGATGAGCGCAAGCTCGGCCTCGGTGTCCGTCGGGAAGCGGTTGATGGCGACCACGCAGGGCAGACCATAAACGTTCTGGATGTTGTCGACGTGACGCAGCAGGTTGGGCATGCCAGCCTTGAGTGCCTCGAGGTTCTCCTCGTTGAGATCGGCCTTGGCGACGCCACCGTTGTACTTCAGCGCACGAGCGGTCGCGACGATCACGACGGCGCTGGGACGAACGCCCGTCATGCGGCACTTGATGTCGAGGAATTTCTCGGCGCCCAGATCGGCACCGAAACCGGCCTCGGTAATGGCGACATCGCCAAAGCGCATCGCCATACGCGTGGCCATGATGGAGTTGCAGCCGTGGGCAATGTTGGCGAAGGGACCGCCGTGAACAAACGCGGGCGTGCCCTCGAGCGTCTGGACCAGGTTGGGCTTGAGCGCGTCCTTAAGCAACGCGGCCATGGCACCCTGGGCCTTAAGGTCGCGGGCACGGACGGGCTCACCGGCAAAGCTATAGCCGACGACGATCTCGCCCAGGCGCTCCTTGAGGTCGTTAATGCTCGTAGACAGGCACAGGATTGCCATGACCTCGGAGGCGACGGTGATATCGAAGCCGTCCTCGCGCGGCACGCCCTGGGCCTTACCGCCAATGCCATCGATAACATGGCGCAGCTGACGGTCGTTCATGTCGACGACGCGCTTCCAGGTGATGCGCTTAACGTCAATACCGAGCTGATTGCCCTGCTGGATGTGGTTATCGAGCATGGCGGCCAGCAGGTTGTTGGCAGCACCGATGGCATGGAAGTCGCCGGTAAAGTGCAGGTTGATGTCCTCCATGGGAATGACCTGGGCCCAACCGCCGCCAGCGGCACCGCCCTTGACGCCAAAGACGGGACCGAGCGAAGGCTCACGCAGGGCCACGGCGCTCTTGATACCGCGACGACGCAGGCCATCGGCCAGACCGATGGTCGTGGTGGTCTTGCCCTCGCCCGCGGGCGTTGGGTTGATAGCGGTCACGAGGACGAGCTTGGCCTGGTGATCAGTCGGCTCGTTGAGCAGTGAATAGTCGACCTTAGCCTTGTCGAAGCCGTACGGAATAAGGTGCTTAACGTCGACGCCGGCGTTCTTGGCCACCTCGGTAATAGGCAGCGGCGTGACAGAACGTGCGATTTCGATGTCAGTAGGCATGGGCGGTCCTTTCGTTACCGAATGAGAAAAAGACCAATTCAGCATAGCACGGGCGCGCAATAGTAAAACGCCCATAACCGATGAACGGCGATATGTTTACCCGATGCCCAGCGATAGTCCAACAGCCCGCCAAAACAAAACGCCCTAAACGGTAGGTTCAATCCCCAGGTGCTCAAAGGTGCGGAGGGTTGCCTGACGGCCCTGCGGCGTACGAATCATCAATCCGCACTGCAGCAAATAGGGCTCATAGACATCCTCGAGCGTGCCCGGGTCCTCGCCCACCGCGCTGGCAAGGGTCGTAAGCCCCACGGCGCGACCGGAGAACGTCTTGGCGAGCGTCTCCAAAATGCGAATATCCATCCAGTCCAGACCGAGCTCGTCGATCTCGAAGAACTCGAGCGCCTGGCGACAGATATCGAGCTCGATGGGGCCGTTGCCGCGCACCTGTGCGTAATCGCGCACGCGCTTGAGCAGACGGTTGGCAAGACGTGGCGTGCCGCGCGAACGCGAGCCGATCTCGAGTGCACTGGGATGGTCGATCGTCACGCCCAGGATAGTCGCCGAGCGCGTCACAATCTGCGCGAGCTCCTCGACCGTGTAGTAATCCAGGCGATATGAAATGCCAAAGCGGTCGCGCAACGGGCCGGTCAACATGCCTGAGCGGGTCGTTGCCGCCACCAGCGTAAACTTGGGGATATCCAGGCGAATCGAGCGCGCCGCCGGACCCTTGCCAATCACGATATCGAGGGCAAAGTCCTCCATCGCGGGGTACAGGACCTCCTCGACCGAACGGTTGAGGCGGTGGATCTCGTCGATAAACAGCACATCGCCCGGCTGCAAGTTAGTAAGGATGGCCGCCAGGTCGCCCGTGCGCGCGATGGCAGGGCCACTCGTGGTCTTGATCTGAGCGCCCAGCTCGTTGGCGATAACGGTGGCCAGCGTGGTCTTGCCCAGGCCCGGAGGACCCGAGAAGATCACGTGGTCGAGCGTCTCGCCACGGCTCTGCGCCGCTTCGATCAACACGCGCAGGCTCTGCTTGATGTGCTCCTGGCCGCAGTAATCGTCCAGGCGCTGAGGGCGCAAAGTGCGGTCGACATCGAGATCCTCGGCCGTCAGCTCCGAGCCCACCATGCGCTCGCCGTGCGCCATGGATGCCGCCGGCGAGTTACCGGGCGTCGCCCACAAGTCCTGAGAGTCATCGGCTTCCCACATCACGCATCCATTCCGAGTCGCTTAAGCGCCGCGCCGAGCAGATCCTCGACACGCATATTCTGCCCATCATACCCGCTCAGGGCAACATCGGTCTCCTGCGGGCTAAAGCCCATGGAAAGGAGCGCCGCACGGGCATCATCGATCACCGAGGGAGCGGCAGCGGGCACGGGCATCGCAACCTGTCCGGGAATCACGTCGACCGGCACAAAGCCCTTATCCTTGGCAAAGGTGCTCTTGAGTTCCAGGATCAGGCGCTGAGCTGTCTTTTTGCCCACACCGGGTACCTTGGCCATGCCCTTGTCGTCCTCGGCCATCACCAGCGAATACAGCTGCCCCACGGTATAGGTGGAAAGCACGGCAAGCGCCAGGCGCGGGCCAACGCCCGAAACGGACACGAGCCGGTCGAACATCATGCGCTCATCCTTTGAGGAAAAACCGAAAAGTGTCATGGCGTCCTCGCGCACCTGCATACGCGTGTAGAGGCGGACCTCGCCACCGGGCGTCGGCAACGTGGCCGCAGTGCTACCCGAGATGCCGAGCCCAAAGCCAACGCCCGACACATCGACGACAGCAGAGCTCATCGTGGCCTCGACAAGCGTTCCGTGGAGCTGGGAAATCATCAGTATCCGGTTCCTCTCTGTTGATAGAACTCGCCACCGGTGAGGGCGCGGGTGCGGCTGAGGTTTACGTGGCAGATGGCGCAGGCCAGGGCATCGGCGGCATGGTCGGGATGCGGGTCGTGATCGAGCTGTGTGAGTGTGCGTACCATGTAGGCGACCTGCCGCTTGTCCGCGGCGCCAGTGCCCACCACAGCCTGTTTGATCTGCATGGGCGTGTACTCGCCAATCTCGAGCGCGCATTCCGAAAGTGCGACGAGTGCAGCACCGCGGGCATGCGCCGTGGGGATGGCCGAACGAACGTTGGCGCCAAAGTAAATGCTCTCGATAGCAGCGGTATCGGGACGATAGCGTTCGACAACGCCCTTGAGGTCGCGGGCGATATGCGACAGGCGCACCGCGAGCGGACTTCCGGCACTGGTCTCGATGCAGCCATAGGCACGGCAGCGAACCTCGCCACGCCGCTCCTCGATAATCCCCCAACCCGTATGAGCCAAACCGGGGTCAATGCCCAAGATAACCAAGCCGACCTCCCCTCGCCACAAGCACAGCGCAAGACAAGGCCCCGCGCATCATTCACGAACGTCTGTTCTAGAATAACACAACGGGGCCAAGATGCTTAGTTGAAGTGTCAGGGTTGGAAGCCAGCACGCCCATCATCTCGTTTCGCACGCGCTCGCTCGTATCCTCGTCAGCAAAACGGCGCACCTCGGCGCGCGCCAGCGAATCGACCGTCATACGCTCCTTGCCGTTAAGCCCCAGGTCGGACCACGCGAGCATATACGGCCAGGCACGCTCGGCAAACGAACGGGCCGAGACGATCGGCGCCATCGGCAACATGCGGCGGGCAGCCTCACCCTGTCGAACGAGCATCAGCAGCAGCGAGCAGGCCTCAGGCTTGCCAGCGGCCATCGGGATGTCGTCGAAAGATCGATTGCGGTCCACGTGCGCCTCGAGCGCGCCATCGACCTCACCCGGCTCAAGCCCGCCGAGCAGCTGTGCCGCACGGTCGAGCATATCGACCGGACCGTCGAGCGTCGAGAGCGCCTGCGCCAGCACGCGCTCCATACAATCTTCCACTGCGTTGAGCGTCACGAGCTCTTGGGGCACCACGGCAGACGTGCGGTTGCGCACACGCGCCACAAACTCAAGCGTCGACAGGTACACATCGCCAAAGGGCGCAAAGTCGCCCTGGTAGCCGCCGCAAAGCGCCGGCGCCGCCAGTGCGTACTCGGTTTTGGACAGCGGGCTCAGCGCCATCGCACCCAACTCGAGCGCCGTGTCCTCCAGCATGAGGCCCAGCGTGCGCGAGCGCAGACGCTCGGCATCGCCCGCCGACACATCGCGGTCGAGCACGCGCGCGGCATCCGGCGCATCGCGCTCAACCGTGCGAATATGCAGGCGCTCGGCAATGGCGCGAACGGCGGCACAGCGAGCAGCCTCGGCCTCTTCCTGCGCCGGCGTAAAGATACGGTTGCGCCCCAGCACCAGGCCAATCACATTACGCGGGCCCAGAGCGTCGACGGCCAGCGCCGCCAGCAGGGACGACGGCAAGTCACCCTCGAGTGCCACCACAGCACGCGACGCACCGTGGGCTCGGGCGTTATCGCGCACGGCGAGCACCAGCGCCTGCCACAGCCACTCCTCGGAACGGAACTCGGGCAGTTCGTGATTTTCCAGGGCATCGAGCATCACGCCACGCTGAATCTCCTGAACCAGCAGGCTCTCCTCAAAACACGGCGCCTGGGCCACCACGCGACCGCAGTCGTCGAGCACAAACGAACCGCCGGTATACACCGACTCGTCATAGGCACCGACCGGCGCCATACAGGCAAACCACACGCTGCGCTTGGATGCGATCTTGCGGTAGGCGCCGCTGCGAACAGCGGCAATGGCGGCAGTCTCGCGGTCGGTCATGTCAAACGCGTTGAATTGGAAATACGCGATGAGGTCGACGCCGGTCGGCAACATCTCGAGCTCGCGGTCCAAGTCAAAAATCACGGCGATGCGCACGCCGTCCACGTCGAACACCGGCGGCGCCCAACGCGTGTCGTTGTTCTCGCCACGCTGCAAGGCAATGCTCGAACGCGCCGGCACCACATGACCGTCCTTGAGCATCATGTAGTCGAGCAGCGGCTGGCCCTCAAACGAAACCGCCGCGGGCACGATGCAGATCATGTCAAGCTCCTGGATACGCTCGGCGACACCAGTCAAGCCGGCAAGCATGTCGTGCTCAAAGTCGGCAGTGCCCACCAGGCCACCGGGCATGGCGCCCATAAAGAGCGGAGCCGGAACGCACAGCACGCGCGCCCCGCGCTCGTGGGCCAGACGAGCCTGGTCCTCGATGCGGCCGCAAATGCCCTCAATATCACCCAGGCGCATATCGATCTGTGCAAGCGCGAGCTTCATGGCTCAGCCCTTTCCGTCGCAATCCATCGAAATCGCAGTAAAAGCGCCGGCCGCATAATGCAGTCGGCGCTTGCATGTGCATATGCTAGCTATGATACCCCGAGCGGGGGCGCGCTCCTAGAATGTCGCGGACCACAGCCCGTGCAGGTTGCAGTAGGCATAGACGGTACCGGTCTTGGAGCCGCCCGCAAAAAACGTCGCGGGTTTCATGCCGGGCTCAAGGTAATGAACCTCTAAGCGGCCCTCGGCCTCAAGCGCGATCCACTCAATGTAGTGCTCGGGCAGGCTGGGGTGCTCGACCGAGCCAATGCGTGCGCGAATCACGTGACCGTCACGCTCGGTCTCGACAACAGGCACGTGCTTCTCGTGCGCCGCGTCCTCAGTGTTTGCAGTCAGTTCCGTGCAACCGGCAGGGGTCGCAACGTCGTCGCCAAGGGCGGCAATGAGCTTACCGTCGGGGTCCTTAAAGAATTTCGCCATGATGTTCTCCTTTGCTGATGTGCCAATGTTCTTGATGGTTCTTATGCCCAAAGGCAGACAAACCATCCACGGCATTGCAAATGAACACATAACGGGCGGGGACGATGGGACAGCGTGTGCCATCCGCCCTGACGGCCCCCGAGCGGGTTAGCGACCGTCGCCGCCGAGCAGCGCCAGAACATCCTCGCGCGTGAACAGTGCCGACGAGATGCCGTCGCCGCCGAGCACGCTGTTGACCAGGTCGCGCTTGGACTCCTGCATCTGCATAATGCGTTCCTCGATCGTGTCCTTGGCGATGAGCTTGTACACGGTCACGGCATGTTGCTGGCCAATACGGTGTGCACGGTCAGTCGCTTGGTCCTGCGCCGCCACGTTCCACCACGGGTCATAGTGGATGACCACGTCGGCCGCCGTCAGGTTGAGGCCCACGCCGCCCGCCTTGAGCGAAATCAAAAAGACCGGAACCTCGCCCGCTTGGAACTGCGCGACCATCTTGGCGCGGCTCTCCTTAGACGAAGCGCCCGTGAGCTTAAGGAAGGCGATGTCTTCCTTGGCCAAGCGCTTACCGATGATATCGAGCATACCCGTAAACTGGCTGAACAACAGGATGCGATGCCCGCCGTCGAGTGCGCCGTGCACGAGCTCCATACACGTATCGAGCTTGGCGCTCCCCGCCTTGTAATCCTCGTAGTGTAAACGCGGGTCGCAGCAGATCTGGCGCAGCTTGGTGAGCTCGGCGAGCACCTTGAGCTTGTCCTTCTTAAACTCCCCAGCCTCGCGGTGCTGCACCTGCTGGGCGATGCGGTCCTGGTTGGCCAGGTAGAGCTTGCGCTGCTCGCCGGCGAGCTGTGCCATGACGGTGTCCTCGATCTTCTCGGGCAGGTCGGCCACCACGTCTTCCTTAACACGGCGCAGCACAAACGGCAACACGAGCGCCTGCAGGCGAGCGGCGCTATCGCCCTCGGCATGCTCGACCGGACTTTCGAAGCGCTTGGCAAACGACTCGCGCGTGCCCAGCAGGCCCGGCATCAAAAAGTCGAAGATGCTCCAGAGCTCGGACAGGCGGTTTTCGATGGGCGTGCCCGTCAGGGCAAAGCGCACACCGGCCGGCAGACGCTTGGCAGCGCGCGCCACCTGCGTGAGCGGATTTTTAATGTACTGGGCCTCATCGAGCACCACGCGGGCAAAATCCTGCTCGACGTACTCGTCGATATCGCGCCGCATAAGGTCATACGACGTCACGACCACGCTATGCTCGGCCACGCCGGCGATCTGCACGCGGCGTTGAGCCTTGGCGCCCACAATGGCGCACACATCAAGCGACGGGGCAAAGCGCTCCAGCTCGGCAGTCCAGTTGTACACGAGTGAGGCCGGGCATACCACGAGCGTGGGCTTAGCGTCCCCTGCCTCCACGCGCGCCAGGATATGCGCGATCATCTGGAGCGTTTTGCCCAGGCCCATGTCGTCGGCCAAGATGCCGCCAAGGCCCAGGTGTTCGAGCGAGCCGAGCCACTGGTATCCGTCGACCTGGTAGCCACGCAGCGTGGCCTTGAGCGAGGCGGGTACCGTAAAGTCCATCTTGCCGAGCGTGTCCAGGCGCTCGACGGTGCGGCGGAACGCGGCGTCGCGATCGGCCTCAAGCGCCGGCGTGCGTGCGAGCATGCTATCGACAAAAAGGGTGCTCGACGCGGGGAGCGACACGCCGTCGAGCAGATCGACGGCATCGACGCCCAGATCTTCGGCAAGGCCAAACGCGGCGCGCGCTCCCTCATCCAGGCGCACGATGTCGCCGGACGTCAGGCGCGCAAACGTCTGGTGGCGCTTGTACGAGTCCAGATAGATGGCAAGATCTGCCGCCGAAAGCCCGCTCGCGCCCAGCTCGACATCGAGCAGATTGCTCTTGACGGTCGCACGAACCGAGAGCTTGGGCGCGGGACGCACCGAAATCTGGCGCAGACGGTCGCTGAGCATGACCTCACCCAGCTCGGACAGGGCGGACAGACCCTCGGTCAGCAGGCAGAACAAGCTCTCATCATCGCGCTCCTCAAACGCCAGACCGCCCTCGTAGAAATCGAAGTACAGAGCCGCTGTATCCATAACGCGAAACTCCGCTATCTCGTCGCGGGGCGGCACGCCGGGGCGCTGCTCTTCAAAGGGGCTGCCCGGAGCGCCCAGGCTAAAGAGATCCGCCGACCAGTCGCCGTAGGTAACCGTAATCTTGCAGGTCACGAGCCCATCGTCGACGCCGATCGCCATAGCAAAGCTCGGCTCGGGTGCCACGGTATCGAGCGCGGCGGGCGCGGTGAGGTCGGTATAGTCGCGCAAAATGGGCAGCGCCATACGGCAGAACTCACCCACCTGGTCGGCGGCAATATGGGCGGGCGTGCGGCACGGCAGCAAGCGCGACAAAAAAGGTGCGGCATGCTGAGCAAATGCAGCGTCGGTACGGCGCGCGCGGCGCGTGTCAACCAAGTAGGCGGCATCGCCCGACGCAAAGCAGTACATATCGGCGGGCAGGCGCAGGTCATAGCTACCACCAGCCGCCGGCGCGATTTTGGCGGCAAGAAGTGGTGGGCGCTTAGCGGACGCCTCGTCCTCCCCTTGCGGAGACAGCTCAACCGCCACGTCGTAGGTGCGATGCGTCGTCGTCCCCCGCGACCAGGCGGGCTCAAAGGAGATGGTCTGGCCGCGCAGCAGGTCCAGCACATATACGATGCTATGCTCGGACAGCGGCAACTGACGCTCGGCAACAAAACCGCTGCGGGCAAAGTCGTACGACGCCGAACGCGAACTTGTGATGTCATCGAGATAGGCAACTGTCGTCACAACAAGGTTGAGCAGCTTTGCCGATGTTTCGTCAAAGGCCTCAGGTGAATGGACAAACGTGAGCTTCTTGCCATAGGAGAACGTGCCGCCGCGCACGTAGGCATCGGCCATGCCGTCGATGTCCTTGACCACGTAGGAGACCGATCCACAGCGAATGCGGAACTCGAGCGCCCAGCTAAAGCGGTCAGCGAACAGCGGATTGTAGTACGGCACCAACGAGGGCTCCAACGCCGCTTTGGGGGCGTCGGGATCAACGGCACCGGCAAGCTTGCGGCGCATACTCGCCAGCTCATCCATGCGCGCGTCCGAAAGATCGGAGAGCGCCGCCACAAGGCTCGGGCTCGTGGGGACGGGCGCCGGAAAGGGAAAGTTGGGGTTGACGGCCGGCGCTTTGGGTGCGGTGCGCGCGGGCTGTTTCGACTGCGCCGTAAACGTGCGAACCGGCGTGCGCAGCCCCTCAACAGGCTCAATGCCGCCGGTGTCCAGGTACGCCAGCGCTGTGGCGATGGCGTGCTTGCACATACCGGGATAGCGGTATGCGGCGGGGCAGTCGCAGTCGTAGTCGATAACCTCGTGCTCGTCCATGTCGAGCGCCACGTGCGTCTTGTACAGGTCGCCGCGCGAGCCGCGCACTGAGCCCTCAACCGTCACGTTTTTGGAGAAGCGCGAGCCGCTGTCCTCAATCGACAGCACGGCGCCGTTGAGCATGAGCGAGCGGCCCTTCATAAAGGTGCCGCTCAACGCCGCCTCTTTGCGAAGCGCCTGCACAAACGTCCCCTGCGCCATCACTTCCTCCAATCTCGCACGGACCAGCAAGGTCGCCCTTAGATCACCGTCACTCTGCCCTGGTTACCCACGATGGCCTTGGCCTCGGCCAGCAGCGGAATCGAGCGCGCGTTGACCTTAGCAGGTACCTCGGCACGCAGCACGCGCCCGTCCACCTGCTCGATAAAGATCTCCACACGGTCGCCGCCCGGGTTGGTGGTGAGCACCGTGGCGAGACGCGCCATGTTGCCCTGGCTAAAGCGGCTGTTGGGCACCATGACCTCAAACACCTTGGGCTTGTTGTTCTCCTCGTTGAGCTCCAGCGGCACGATCTCCTGCGCGATGATCTGGTCGCCGCGGTCCGAGCGCTCGAGTTTGCCCTTAATGCGCACAAACGCGTCGGACAGCTGCACGCCGGTCTCGGGATCGACCTCGCCGTACAGGTACCCCTCGGCCTCCTTGTAGGTCTTGGGGAACACCACGACGGTGGCCTCGCCTTCCATGTCCTCAAGCTGCACGATGCCCATGGGGTCGCCGTTTTTGGTCACGCGCTTGGACACGCTCGAGACCATGCCGGCCCACCACAGCGCCTTGCCCTCGGGGATCTCCTGGTTGATAGTGCCGCCCGTGGGGTTTTGCACCTCGTAACCGGTATCGATCTGCGAGAACGAGAAGTCGCGCGCTTTGCTAAGCGCATACTCAAACGGGCGCAGCGGATGGTCCGAGACATAGATGCCCAGAACCTCCTTCTCCTGGCTCAACTTAAGGTGGCGGTCCCATTCCTGGCCATCCGGATCGGGCACGCTCACCTCAAAGCCCGAGCCCTCAACGTCGCCAAACATGTCGAAGAACGACGTCTGGCCGCTCGCACGATCCTTCTGGCGCTTTACTGCGGCATCGATGATGTTCTCGGGGTTGTTCTTGTCCACAAAGTGCATCATCTGGCGACGCGGATACCCCGTGGAGTCGAAGGCGCCTGCCTTGATGAGCGATTCGATCACGCGACGGTTGGCCTGGCTCGAGTCCACACGCTCGACAAAGTCGTGCAGCGTCTTAAACGGACCGCCCGCCTCGCGCTCGGCGATAATCGCCTGCGCCACGCCGGTGCCCACGCCGCGGATGCCGGCCAGACCAAAGCGCACGCCCTCCTTGGTAGCCGTGAACTCGGTACCGGACTCGTTGACATCTGGCGAAAGCACGGGGATGCCGTCGTGACGGCATGCCGAGACGTAGTGCACGATCTTGTCGGTCTTGCCCGTATAGGACGTCAAAACGGCCGCCATGTACTCGTGCGGATAGTGCGCCTTGAGCCAGGCCGTCTGCATAACCAGAATGGCGTAGCCGGCGGAGTGCGACTTGTTAAAGGCGTAAGATGCGAACTCGAGAACATCGTCCCAAATCTTCTGGGCGACCTCGCGCGTGTAGTTGTTCTTGATGGCGCCGTTCATCCAGTGGTCGTAGGTGGTCTCGTCCGAGCCATCCTCCCAGTGGAGCACCGTCGACGTGAGCAGCTTAATCTTTTTCTTAGCCACGGGCTTACGGATACGCGAGTCCGATTCGCCCTTGGAGAAGCCGCACATCTCGACGGAGATGAGCATAACCTGCTCCTGGTAGACCATGGTGCCGTAGGTTTCGCCCAGGATGTCGTCCAGACGGTCGTCGTAGGAGACGGCCGGCTCCTTGCCGTTCATACGGTTGATGTAGGACGAGACCATGCCGGCGCCCAGCGGGCCCGGGCGGTACAGAGCGATCAATGCCACGACGTGCTTGTACTCGGTGGGCTTCATGTTCTTGATCGTGGCCGTCATGCCGGCGGACTCGACCTGGAAGACGCCGGCGGTGTGACCGGAGCCCATGAGCTTAAAGATCTCAGGATCGTCAAAGGGGATCTCTTCCTCTTTGATGTCGATGCCGAAGTTCTTTTTGATGTTTGCCTTGGCCTTGGAGATAACCGTCAGCGTGCGCAGGCCCAAGAAGTCCATCTTGAGCAGGCCCATGTCGGCAACGGTATGGCCCTCGTACTGGGTAATCTCGACGCCGCCCTTGGTGTCGAGCTTGGTGGGCACGTGCTCGTTGACGGGGTCACGGCAGATCAGAACGGCGCACGCGTGCACGCCCTCGCCACGGGTGAGGCCCTCGATCGAGAGCGCCGTGTCGATGATGCGGCGGGCGTCGTCGTCCTTTTTATAGGCCTCGGCAAAATCGGGGTTAAACAGATCCTCTTTGCCGGGTTGTTTGTCGAGCACCTGCTTGAGCTTGACCTTGGGGTCGCTCGAGACCATCTTGGACAGGCGCTGGCCCATGTAGACCGGGTAGTCCAGGACGCGCGCGGCGTCGTTGATGGCCTGCTTGGCCTTAATGGTCGAGTAGGTGATGACGTGGGTAACCTTCTCGGGGCCGTAGAGCTGGCGAACGTGCTCCACGACCTCGAGGCGCCGCTCATCGTCGAAGTCCATATCGATATCGGGCATCTCGGTACGCTGCGGGGACAGGAACCTCTCGAACATCAGACCGTTCTCGAGCGGGTCGAACGCGGTGATGTTCATGGCGTAGGCGACGATAGCGCCGGCGGCCGAGCCACGGCCGGGGCCGACGCCGATGCCGTTGTCCTTGGCCCATTGCACGTACTCGGCGACGATCAAAAAGTAGGCGGCAAAGCCCTTGTCGCAGATGACCTTGTATTCGTACTCAAAGCGCTCTTTGATGTTGACGCCACCGATCTCGCGCGTGGCCCAGTCGTCACCGTAGTGTTGGCGCAGGCCCTTCTCGCACTCGCGGCGAAACTGGCTCTCGTGCGTCTCGCCGGGATCGAGCAACGGGAAGCGCGGCAGGATGATGGAGTCCCAGTCCAGCTCCACATAGCACTTGTCGGCGATCTCGAGCGTGTTGTCGCAGGCCTCGGGGCAATACGGGAACATCGCCCGCATCTCCTCCTCGGTCTTCATGTAAAACTCCGAGCCAGTCATGCGCATGCGGTTAGGGTCGTCGACCTTGGCGTTCATGCCAATACACATGATGACGTCCTGCACGGGCGCGTCCTCGCGGCGCAGGTAGTGGAAGTCGTTGGTAGCGATGACCTTGACGCCCACCTGTTTGGCGATATCGATGAGTGTGCGATCCATCTGCTCGTCGGTCAGGCCGTTATCGGTGGTAATGCCGTGTTCCTGGATCTCGATGTAGAAGTCGCCGGGCTCGAAGGTGTCACGGAAGGTCTCAGCCCACTTGATGGCGCCCTCCATGTCGCCGCGGTCGATGTATTTGGGGATGATGCCCGCGATGCAGGCGCTCGTGCAGATCATGCCCTTGGCATGGCGGCGCAGGTTGTCGAGCGTCACACGCGGCTTGTAGTAAAAGCCCTGCACGGCGGCCTCGGAGACCGTCTGCATCAGGTTGACGTAGCCCTCCTGGTCCTTGGCCAGAAGGATCATGTGGTAGAGCTCGGGCTTATGGTCGCGGGCGAGCGTCTCATCCGGCGTAAAGTAAACCTCGCAGCCAAAGATGGGCTTGATGACCAGAGGCGGCTTGAGCTCGTCGATGTTGCCCTTCTCGTCCCACATGGCCATGTCCTTCACATACTGGGCATGCTCGCGCGGGTTTGCCTCGGGATCGGGCTCCACCAGCTCGTCGCGGCGGTCCTTTTCCAAGAAGGCCTTGTCGTGACTCCAGGTTTTGTACTCGGGCGTATTGTGGTTGACGGCGTCGCAGGCCAGCGCCAGGTCGGGCACGCCATACATGTAGCCGTGGTCGGTAATGGCCACGGCGGGCATGCCCAGCTCTACGGCGCGGTTGACCATATCCTGGATACGGGTTGCGCCGTCGAGCATGGAGAAAACAGTGTGATTGTGCAGATGGACGAATGCCATGTGATGAGCTCCGATGCGGGTTCGTGTTCTGACTGAACGATTTTACCCCACGGCACGGACAGCACCCGAACCTAGCCAAACCAACACGGGTAGTCAATTTGGGACCTTCAAAAAGGGGAATGAGGGCATCCAGATATATCGAGTATTACTGGAACCCCGGCGATGCGCGGAATGATTTGTGACGAATAGTCATGTCCATCAAGAAGGCTCGACGCTTCGGATAGCTCGTCAATCGATATATCAATTCTTGGAGACCTGTATTCCAACCATTTTTAATGAAACAACGGCGGTAATTGCTATCGCGATTGCACCAATAATACCGAGCGCTATCTGAATGGGATATAACCCCAACACATGTCCAAATATGGAGAAAAACACTGCAGAAAAGAGAGCCCTTACCAGAGACGCGGCGGAAAGGATCGTCGCGCGGAGATCGTCCGCTATCGCGTCTTGGATTAAGTTTTCCGAAGTGATGTACACCACTTCTGGAAGAAAACAAAGCACCATGCTAAGGCCAAACAAACACAGCGGATTTGAAGCGAACCACGGAAGAATCATGAAAAGGCCAGCCTCGATTAGCATCGAGCCGAGCATGGTATTTCTTTTCCCGAAACGCAATGAGAAGAAATCTGCTGCAATGTAGGCCGTCGCATTTACTGCATAGGATGCACCGAAAAAGATTCCTATTATGGAGACGGGAGCATCAAATGCGTCGAATACCAACTGATTCAAGTTGTAATAACTCCCATAGAATCCATCGAGCATGCTTGTGCCGATTAGAAGAAGCAATACCGCAAAAGCGGATTCTCCAATGCACCAGGTTTCGCGTCTGAAGATCTTGGCTACGTCAAACCTTTCCTCCCCAGAGTTTTTGGAATGGGTCGCTTCCGTCCTCTCAATGGGATACAGAAGGAAAAGCTGCAGGAGATAGAAAACGGAAACACATACGTAGAGGGCGCTCCAAGATACTTGGGCAATGAAAGATCCGAGCACAATCGCCATTCCCGTAGCGATTGATTGCGCGGCAAGCAGCCGAGCGTTGATGGTGAGGAAGCGCTCTCCTTGACCGGCATTCCGGGCAATTTCATATAAAAGTGCTTGTTCGGATCCCGATTGAAGGGAGTAGGCGAGTGCCTCAACAAGGGAAAGCACGACAAGAAAGGGACCTGAGAGCAACAGCATGCCAGCCGTATGGAAGAAAAGCAGCAGCACGCCCACTTGAATCGAAAACTTCTTTCCAAAGAAATCGCCTATCAGCCCTGTTGGCAGCTCGAGGACGACCGTTGTAATGTTAAACAGGGCTTGATAAAGCGCGATTTCCGTGACAGACATTCCTTTCTCCGCAAGGAAAAGTAGAAACACTCCCCGATTTAAAACAAATCCCGCGAGAACGAAAAAGGCGGAATAGATGTGCAGTTGCGTAGCGGCATTCTTATTCATTTGGCACTTCCATCAACTACTTTTGTCGGGCCGCTCGCTACTGACTCGAAGCCTGAAGTGTTCACAGTTGATGTGAAGAGCGGTAAAACTTTTGCACAGGGTATCAATGGAATACATCCGAAGCGTTTTCGGCAGTATCATCGGCGAAGGCGGGATTAGCCTTTACGCGGCGCTCACCCTCGATATATTTGACGATTTGATCAATCGTCTGGTTGGCGTGGCTCTTGAGCTTGCGCTCATAGAAGAAGAGGCCGAGCTTGCCGCGCGTGCCAGACGTGTTGCCACCCACACCCTGAAAATCCTCGGTATAGGTGAGCTCGCAGACACCATCGCCAGCAGGTGCAGCCTCATAGCGCATAGTATTGATGCCCGCCGCATACTGAAAACGGACCTCATAGAGACACGGGTAGTCAAAGTGCTTGATTTTAACCTTGATCGCCATGCCCTTGGCCTTGCCTTTTGCGGACTGGGCGCGCTTCTCGTACTTATAGCCGTTGAGCTTGTTGCGGCTGGGACGCTTGCCCGTGGCGTTCTCGATATCCTGCATGATGGACCCCGCCAGAGCGTCAAAAAGCTCCTCCGGCGTCACCTTAAGCGTTTTGGTGAGCTGCATGATGGCTCCTTATTCGTTTGAACCGTTCGAGCCATTGTACCGCCCCAGGCTCTCCCATGCGTTGCGGTGAAATGCGGACTGTTTGGCGCTTTTTTGGCCAAAACAGTCCGTATTCCACCGCAAGTTATTGAGGGCTAGCGGCTGTAGGTGACCACCTGAGGCTCGCACGGGTTGGCGAGGTCGACTTGCTCCACGCGGACGAACTTGACGGTCACGGCCTCAAAGCCCGCCTTGTGCAAAACATCAGCGTAGACGCGCGCCTGCAGGGCGTGCTTCTCCTGCAGCTGTTCCGGCGTCTCGTCCGGTGTGCCGCCCGTCTTGTAGTCGATGACCAGCGCGTGCGACGGATCGGCCGGGTCGGTTGCCAAGGCATCGATAGCGCCCTCGGCATATGCGCCGTAGCGGGCGATGTCCTCGTCCTCGCAGCCCAGCGAAAAGAACGGCACCTCGGCGCGAACGCACGGCCAGGCAAGCAGCTCGGCACGGACCGCCGACTTGAGCCAGCGGTCCAGGGCAACGTCGAAGCGTTCGCGCTGCTCCGGCGTTAGGCGCCACAGGCGAGCCAGGGCGTCGGCACGCTCGGCGGGCAGCTCATCGGCACCCATCTCGATCAGCCACTGGCAGGCGGCATGGAACGCCGAGCCCAGCGCCATGGGGTTGCCGGCGGGCTCAACGGCGGCCACGTCTGCATCCGTCATCTCGGAACCATCCGACTCCGCATCATCGCCAGCCTCGTCCATGGGCACATGCGCCTCGGCGGCTCGGTCCTCGGACTCGGCATGCAGCGCCGCGGCAATTGACGAGTAGCTGTACGAATCGCGCGCCAGATACGGGCAGGTGCCCATGCGCACGCCCACCGCCTGGGGATACACGAGCTCAAACGCATCGGGCTCGGGGTCGGCAGGACCGGGAACAGCGGCGTGGGCATCCGCACCGGCACCCTCCGGCTCCGCATCGCCGCGGACAAGCCTGCCCTCGACATCCAGCGAAGCGTTGACCTCAAACGTCTGCTCGCCAAACGTAAAGTCCGCCAGCGAGATGAGCTCGTAGTCGCCCGGCTTGGAGTTGTCGAACACCAAACGGTCGCTATCGAGCTGCGGCATGTCCAGGCTGTCGGTCGGCAGGATGCGGCGCAGCACGTCGTAGGTCAGATCCGTCTCGACATCGAAGGTCGGCGCCGTCACCTTGCCGCGGCTCACGCCGACATCCATCGCCAGAATGACCAGCTCGCGCGCTCGCGTCATGGCGACATAGAGCAAGCGAGCCCGCTCCTCGAGCGAAAGCTGCAGGTCGTCGTTGCGCAGGCGAGCAAATGCCTCGGCGGGAGAGCCCGTCGCACAGACGTCCTCCATGAGCTCCGGCGGCAGCCACAGCGACGTGCCCTTGCCCTTAAACGCATGCTCAAACTGCTTTTTAACGTCGTCGCCCTTCACAAAGGTTCCGTCGGCGAGCTTAACGCCGTCGAAGCGTGCCGGCAGCGCCACGACCTGCGCTCCACCCTCGACACGCCCCATCTGAGCCGCACCCGAGGACCTACGCACGCCAAAGCACTCCGCAACCGCCACGACCGGATACTCCAGGCCCTTGGAGGAATGCACCGTCATGATGCGCACCGCGCCGTCGCCCTCCTCGTTGAGGGCGCCTGGGGCCTCCTTGCCCGCCAAGAAGCGGTCGAAGGCAAGCGCAATGGAACGCGGCGAGTTACCGAACTCGGCCTCCGCCTCGGCCACGGCATCGAGCGCCTTAAGCACGTTGGCGGCAATGGCCTTGCCCTCGGGACCACGCTGTGCCAGACGCACAAACCAGCCGGAAGCGTTGACAGTATCGCGCGCGATGGCGGCGAACGAATCGCGCCCCACGCGACGAAGCGCATACCGCAGCACCTCGCGGGCGCGCGTCACGAGCGGCAAGTCTTGCAAACCCGGCACATCGGAATCGCTCATGATGCCCACGTCGATGTTGCGGCGCGAGGTCTCCCCCGTCTGGTCGTCCAGCTTGGTCGCCAGCGCCAGGAACTCCTGGGCGCCGAGCGCAAACATCGGCGAGGCGAGCAGTGGCATAAGGCCCTGCGCCGTATCGGCCGGATTGGCGAGCGCGCAGACCAGGGCACGCACCGTCTGCACCTCGGCTGCCTGGGCAAAGACCGAGCCGCCTGCGATCACGCAGTCGAGCCCCTGGTCGCGAAACGCCTGTGCGTAGACATCGGCATTGGTCATGCGCCCTAGCAGCAGCACCATACCGCCCTGGGGCTGGCCCGCTTTAACGAGCGCTTGGAATCGCTCCGCAATCGCACGAGCTTTCGCCTGCGTTCGCTCCTGGGTGCTGCCGCCGGCAACGAGCAGCGCCTGGCGGCGCGAAGCCTTTGCTTTGAGTTTGTCCTCGCGATCGTCACTCGGCTCAAGATCCAAGAACCCCTGCATCAAACCACCGGTGTCGCCGTCAAAGACGCGCGCCACATAGCGCAGCACCTCGTCGTGGCTGCGGAAGTTGCGTACAAGCTTGACGAGCTCGCCGGCGGGGGCATCGGACGTGGCGACCGTCTCGGACGCCGTCGTCGAACCCACCTTGCGCTCCTGGCGACGGAACACCTCGACCTCGGCACCACGGAAGCGGTAGATCGACTGCTGTGCATCGCCCACGGTACACAGCGCACGCTCACCCGCGCCGGTCAGGTAACGGATCAGGTCGACCTGCATCTGGTCGGTATCCTGGAACTCGTCGATCATGACCATCTTAAAGCGGCCCTCATAGGCCGCTCGAATAGCCGGATAGTCGCGCAGCGCCTCGTACGCCATACGCAGTAGGTCGTTGTTATCGAGCGCGGACTGGCCGGCCTTCAGCGCGCGATACTCAGCCTCCACGGAACGGGCCAGGCCCACCAGCGCATCGAGCGCGGGGGCACCGCAGGCCAGCACGATATTGATAAACGCATCGGCAGCCTCGGCCTTGAGTAGCTCCACCTGCTCCTTAGAAAACGCCTTGCTCGCCCGAGGCATGCTGCACGACATCATGAGTCGCGCCACATCCTCCATGGTTTTGCCGCTCGCCTCAAACGCGTCGATGGCGTCGAGTGCCACCTGTGCCTTTTCGGTCGCGGCCTTGCTCGCACCCAACGCCGCGCGATAGGCGTCGGCAAGCGCCGAGGTGTCAGCCTGGCCGCGCGCCACGCACACATCGTCCATGCCGCTCGGCAGCTGGCTCGATAGCTCCAGCAGGTCGCGCACCAGTCCTTTAATGGTGGTACCGGCGCCAAACGGCCCACCCTCGCCCGCCATGGGATACCAAGCGTAGAGGGCCTTAAGCGAAGCGGCGAGCTCGGGGGCGGCATCGGGCGCCGTCGCGCGGGCCAGCACATGCTCAACAGCCTGGTCCATAAGCTCGTCGGTATCGGTAAGCACCGTGAACTCGGGATCGATGCCCAGCTCCAACGCATGTGCGCGCAGGATACGCGAGCACATGCCGTGAATGGTCGAGATCCACGCATCGTCGACGGTCAGGGCTTCCTCGTCCATGCCCTCGTCGATGAGCGCGCGGCGCACACGGTCACGGATCTCGGCCGCGGCGTCTTTGGTAAAGGTAATGGCGAGCACCTGGTCCAGATGCTCAACGAACGGACCGGATTCGGGCGAGAGCGCGTAGACGATGCGGCGCGTGAGGGTAAAGGTCTTGCCCGAGCCGGCACCTGCCGAGACAAACAGCGGGCGGTCGAGCGTTTTGACGACTTGCAGTTGTTGCGGCATCAAAGTCGAAAGATCCATGGTCTACACGTCCCTCCTTACAAACGTTCCTTCGTGGTTATACGAGCAGCGCGCATGCGCGGCCTGAGCCGACGTCGGGTCGACGGCGGCAACGTCGCCTGCCTCGAGCTCGTGCAGGCGCTCGGCGATGCCGGCCTCCACGCGATCGAGCAGGGCGTCGAAGTCCATGCTGCCACCCTCGCCGGGAAAGCCCTTCTTAAGGCCTGGGATGCGGCCGTCACCGCGCTCTTCCTCAAGCAACTCGGCGCTCGCCGCACCGCGCAGCGCGGGCTTGCCGCCCTTGGTCGAAAAATAGAGCGCGGCGCGGGTATCCAGATCCAGCGCCCGACGCATGGCCTGCGCGTAGATGAGTGTCTGGGTATGGGGCGGCAGCCAGCGCGGGTCGTCGATGGGGGCCTCGCCCGACTCCTCGTCGCGCACCGTGGGGTCGGCGAGCTTAAACTCCTCGACACCCGAACGATGCTTATAGTCGATTACCACGGCGCGATTCTCGGCGTCCACGTCCACGCGGTCGATGCGCCCGCCAAGCGGCCAACCGGCATACTCAACTTTAAGGTCGTTAAAGGCAAACTCCAGGTAGCACGGAGCAAAAGGAGTCAGCGCCTCGGCTTCATAGGCAAGCACGCCCTCCAGCTGCGGCAAAATCTCGGCCACTTGGCGCTCCTCCACTGGAGAGAGCGGCACCAGCGGGCCCTCGGTACCGCGCTTGCCGGCGTGCTCGGCCAGGGTCTCGGCAAAGACCTCGTGCAGCAGCTCCTGAGCACGTGGCAGGTTCTCGGGCGTCACGCGCTCCATGCCCTCCTGGGGCAGACGGGCATGCAGGTGCTCCAACACGTCGTGTACAAAGTTGCCCTTCTCCATGTTGCCAAAGCCCGCATCGATAGACTGGGGTTTTACGCGATAGGACACAAACCAGCACAGCGGGCAGGTGGAATAGGCCTCGATCTGCGAGGCGGACGTCAAGCGTGGCACGAGCGGCGCATCCTCGCCCTCACCATCGCGGCGGCGCAAAACCAGATACGGCACGGCCTCGGCGCTCAGATGCTGAGGGGCTTCGCATGCGACCCGCTTGCGCTCGAGCCCTTCGCCGGCGGCGGGGTCGAAGTCCCTCACGATATCGCCCTCGCCCACGCACGTCGCCTTGGCGGCGCCGACGGCCTTGTCGGCGTCAGCGGCCTTGGCGTGCGCGCGCAACTCGGTCCACACGGCAGCCGGATAGCACTCGCGCGCCTGACGGTCGTGGGTCACGCGGGCAAGCACAACGGAGCCGCGCGCAGCCTGCATCGCACGCCCAAAGCGCACGCGCAGCAGGGCGGCGGGCTCAAGCGTCACGCCGCCGCGATCCAGCTCTTCCGTCAACGTGGCCAACGGGCCCTCCTCATGCGAGAGCGGATAGCTGTCCAGGTCGACATCGGCAAACAGCACCGCATCGTAGCTGTTGGGACGCAGCGCCGCCGCATCGGCAAGCGACACAAAGCGCACCTGGGCACGCGGTGTGCGGTCGACCTCGTAGGTCTCGTAATCGTAAGCGGTACTGCGCTTATCCACCTTGGTGCGGACGCCGTCGAGCACGGGTACGGTCGCGGCCTGCGACACATCGAGCGCGCGGGCGTCGTTCATGAGAATGTCGATAGCATGGCGCAGCAGGGCCGTCTCGGCCTGACGACGGGCCTGACCGTCGAGACCGCCAAACGCGCGATCGGGCAGCGCCTCGACTCCGGCAAGCATGGCCTTGAGCGCCGTCACGGGTTTGTCGCGCCACAGCGCTTGGAACACGTCCGAGACCACGCACGGCACGTTCTTAAACCAGTTCTGGTCGCTGGCCGCCTTGCGCGCACCCCTCACCTGGCCCTGCACGCTCTGTAGCAGGCTCTTCACGCCCGCGGTGGTCTTGCTGCGCGACAGGCGCATGTTCTTATCGAAGGTTCGCGCGCTGGCGACATCGGCACCCGAAAGCGGACTGTAGATCCAGTCGGTAAGCTCCGGGGCGGGCCACCACTCGGTCTTGGAGGCGCTGCCCTCGTCGGCAGCCTTCATGCGCTCGATCAGGTTGGCAAGCGCCGTGAACTGCCTGCCCGCGATGGATTGGGAAAACGCCGTGAACTCGGTTGTCTCGGCCGCAATGTGGCGTGCGGCCAGGCGAGAAGCGAGCTCGCCAAACAGCTGCGGAGCCCGAGCGGAGACCACGAGCACGCGCGCAGGATCGGCGGGTGCTGCAGCGCCATCGTGCGGTGCGGCGTCCTCGCGTGCCTTCACCAACTTATCAATAGCGTTCGCATAGGCATAGGCGCGGGCATGAGGACCAGCCACCTCTATAAAGGCAGGCTGAGCGGCGGGCTTAGAGGCAGTCTTAGACGCAGCAGCGTCCTCCCCCAGCGGCGCAATCTCAAACAGTACGCCGCGGGCATCAAAGGCCGCAGCAAGTTCCTCGCGCATTGCCGCCTGCTCGCGGGCGAGCAGCACGACGACCTCTCCCCCGCCATTCGCCACGGCAGACAGCAGCTCAAGCAGGCCATGCGCAAACGACGTGACGCCACGCACGTACACCGCACGAGCGCAGGCAGGCAAGTTGCCGGCCAGGGCGCTGGCCATTATATCGGCGGCCTCGCAGGGCTCAACCATATCTCGGCGGTCCAAGCCGCTCGCGTAGGCACGCAAAAGCTCAAACACGCGAGCCTCGGCATCGCTTTTGGGCTTGGGCTGGCAAACGCTGTCGCAGCGGCGATCAGCGCCCGTCCCCGCTACACCCGGCAGGACATCGCGAGCCATGCGTGCGAGCATGCGCACCGTACCCTGGCTGCGCGAAAGCGGCTGCAGGTCGGCATCGTCGCGACGGGCAACCATATCCGAGAACAGCATCTGACGCTGCAGGTTGTCGACAAAGCTGCGGCCGTCGCCCATCAGCTCCCACAGCGAACGGAGCCACGACGAGGGGGTCTTGTAATCAACGCCCAGCGAGGCGCCGTCCACCGCCGCATCGTGGCGGCACAGGTCGAGCTCGGCAAACGTAGGCGCCAGCAATACGGCACGCCCGTGACGGGCAACCAGGTCGGCGAGCAGCGCCGCCTCGACATCGCTCAGGTCCGCGCCGGCATTGGTGGTATAGATTCGAACAGGCATGGTCCTCCACTCAAACTGTTCGCAATAATCAATGTATCCATCCTACCCGCCCACGCGGACAGATTTGCCCCACGCCAACAGATTTGATCCCTTGGGGACGGAGGAAAACGGATCACCTAGGGGGTCAGTCTAACCCGGTGATCCATTTTCTTCCGTCCCCAAGGAATCAAAAAACCGCCCCCGAAGGGACGGTTCTGCGCAATTCGTTTTTTTGCCGTTGGCCTACTCGCCGTCCTCCAGCTTGATGAGGATCTTGCGATAGCCGCCGTACTCGCCGTTCAGCGCCTTGGACACGCGGCTCACCGTGGTGGACGAAGCACCGGTGCGGGCCTGAACCTCAACATAGGGCTCGCCCTCATCCAGATAACGCGCGACCTGCAGGCGCTGCGAAAGATCGCAAATCTCGCGCGGCGTGCAGATATCGGTCAAAAACGCTTGAATATCCTTCTCGTCGTCCAAAAGACTAAATGCGTGGACCAGCTGCTTGACATCAGGCTTGTCAAACATGTTCTCGATATTCATCGATCACCGCCAAACCCGCCAAAAGGCATCGAAGTTGATACTGACATCGGGCATCGTTCGCCCGTTCTATGCAATAAAACAATGCATGGGGCATTTGCCCGTAGCAGTGTAGCACACCACCAAACTAAAGCGACAAGACTCTCTGCCAGCGGCGCGTTTTTCAGGACGAACGCCGTTTTGAAACTAAATGCGCACGTAAGCTCCACGAATATTTGCGACAATGGGCGTCCAAACAAAGCGACACACTGTCTGCGCAGAAAGGGATCACACCATGCGCTTTATGCTTAACTGGCTCTTCACCTCGATCGCCATCGCAATCGCCACGTTCCTCGTCCCCGGCATCCAACCCTTCGGTTTTGCCGAAGCCTGGGTCTGCTTTGCCTTTGTGGGACTGTTCCTCAACATTGTCGACTCGCTCGTCAAGCCGTTCCTCACGGTTATCTCGCTGCCACTCACCATTATCACGCTGGGCATTTTCCAGCTTGTGGTCAACAGCTTTATGCTCGAGCTCGCCAGCTACCTGTCGGTTAATCTCCTAGGCGCCGGCATTTCTATCGCCAGCTTTGGCTCGGCCTTTATGGGCAGCATCCTGGTGTCCATCATGCGCAGCATCCTCGACGGCGTCGCCAACGATTAAAACAATCCGTCGTCAGGAGTCACAGAAACACAAAGCAAAGGCCACCCATCGCAAAAATGGGCGGCCTTCTTTGTCCAGTCTCAGAGGGTCAGAAATTCTTCCATTTCCACCCTGTCCCCACGCGGCAGGTGGGGCTAGATCACGTAGTCGTAGCCCTCGTTGTGAGCGACGAGTTGGTCAAGCGTCACGCCGTCGAGGTAGTCGTTGATGAGCTTGTCCAGGTTCTTCCACACATCGAGCGTGGGGCACTCATCGGAGCGCGAACAGCCCTTGCAGTCACCGTCCAGGCAGGCAACCGGTGCCAGGCTGCCCTCGGTCAAGCGCAGGATCTCGCCCACCGTATACTGCTCGGGCGAGCGCGTGAGCACGTAGCCACCGCCCTTGCCGCGCATGCCCGAGAGCATATTGGCGCGCACGAGCGTCGCCAGAATATTCTCGAGGTACTTCTCCGAAATACCCTGACGTGCCGCAATCTCTTTAAGCGGGATACGGCCAGCCGCCTGGTGCTCGGCCAGGTCGACCATAACGCGCAGGGCGTACCTGCCCTTAGTAGAAACCAACATATATAGTGCTGCCTTTCGGTCTTTTGTTCGAAGCAATTCTAGCCGAAAAAGTGGTTTTGAAAACTCCCGTTCCAGTCCAGCGGGTTAATCATCTTGCAATAAATATCTTTTTCCTATTGCATTAGTAGGCTTTAGTGTCTACTATGCTTTTCAACAGCTAAACGAACAACCTATAAGGTTTGTGGGTTTCGCTGCTACACACACCGTAAAACCACACGGTATCCAGTCATTTGAACACTTTGGAGGTTCACCATGAGCAATGTTTACACGTCCATCGATCAGCTTATCGGCCACACTCCGCTTCTGGAGCTCACTCACTTTGAGGCCGATGAGGACCTCAAGGCCCGCGTGCTCGTCAAGCTGGAATACTTCAACCCCGCCGGCTCCGTCAAAGACCGCGTCGCCAAGAACATGATCGACGAGGCCGAGAAGGCCGGCAAGCTCGTGCGCGGCGGCGACTACACCATCATCGAGCCCACGAGTGGCAACACCGGCGTCGGCATCGCCTCGGTGGCGGCGGCTCGCGGCTACAAGGTGATCATCACCATGCCCGAGACTATGTCCGTCGAACGCCGCAAGCTTATGCAGGCATATGGCGCACAGCTCGTGCTCACCGACGGTTCCAAGGGCATGAAGGGCGCCATCGCCAAGGCCGAGGAACTGCAGAAGGAGACGCCAAACAGCATCATCGCCGGCCAGTTTGTGAACCCCGCCAACCCCGCCATCCACAAGGCCACGACCGGCCCCGAGATCTGGGATGACACCGACGGCGAGGTCGACATCTTCGTCGCCGGCGTTGGAACCGGCGGCACCGTGACCGGCGTGGGTGAGTTCCTTAAGGAGCAGAACCCCGAAATCAAGGTCGTCGCCGTCGAGCCCGCCACTTCCCCGGTGCTCTCCAAGGGCCAAGCCGGCCCGCACAAGATCCAGGGTATCGGCGCCGGTTTTGTGCCCGACGTCCTCGACACCCAGGTCTATGACGAGATCATCCCCGTCGAGAACGACGACGCCTTTGCGACCGGCCGCGCCGTGGGCCACAAGGAGGGCGTGCTCGTGGGCATTTCGTCCGGCGCCGCCGTGTGGGCCGCGCTGCAGCTGGCCAAGCGCCCCGAGAACGAGGGCAAGACCATCGTGGCCCTGCTTGCCGACACCGGCGAGCGCTACCTGTCCACGGCGCTCTTCCAGGACTAGGGCCTGTCGCCCATAGGTTGAGCCCACGGACGAGCCGGTCTCCTCTCTCCCGGCAGTCTGAGCCCATCCAATCAGGGTGTCCCACGAGACGCCCGAACTTGCTACAATGTCTGCGGCGCGGAACCAGCCTCCCGCGCCGCTTTTCTTTTTTGGCCACATGCCACCAAGGAGAACCTCCCCATGCACAACAAGCGCGTGCTCGTCGCCATGAGCGGCGGCGTCGATTCCAGCGTGACCGCGTACCTGCTCAAAAGCCAGGGCTACGAATGCGTCGGCGCCACCATGCGCCTCGCCTGCCCCGCGCCCGATCCTGCAACGGGTATGAGCAAAGTCGACCGCGACATCGCCGATGCAAAGGCCGTCGCCGAGCGTCTGGGGATACCCCACCATGTGCTCGACTTGCAGCAGACCTTCGACCACAGCGTTATCGAGCGCTTTGTGAACGCCTACCAGGAGGGGCTGACGCCCAACCCGTGCATCATCTGCAACCGCCACATAAAGTTTGGCGCGTTGCTCGGTGCGGCGCTGGACATGGGCTGCGACTACATCGCAACGGGTCATTACGCCAAAACAAGCCAGACAGTAGACGGCACCTGGCAGCTGCATCGCGGCGAAGATCCCAAAAAGGACCAGAGCTACTTTTTATATTCGCTTACGCAGGAGCGCCTGGCGCACACGATCTTTCCGCTGGCAGGCCTAGACAAAGAGCGCGACGTGCGCCGCATAGCCGCCGAACAGGGCTTTACCAACGCCCAGAAGGCCGAAAGCGAGGACATCTGCTTTATTCCAGACGGTGACTACGCGGGCTATATCGAGCGCCGCTGCGGACATCCCGCTGCACCGGGCGACATTGTGTGGCGCGACGGCAGCGTGGTCGG
>JAIHVJ010000006.1 GCA_022720335.1 Collinsella sp. | reverse complement strand
CGGACCGGGACGGGTTCAACGGCAGGCCCCGCCGACCGATTGCAGGCGGTCGGCGGGGCCATTGTGGCTCTTGACAGCGGATTGGGTCATATGAGCGAGGACGTTGCATTCCAGCCGCCATTGGAGTTCAGGCTGCGGGGATGGTAGCCTCGCGGAGTCTTGTAGTAGGCGTAATAGTCCTTTACAAACTGCGGTGCGTCCTCCGGTAGCGGATCGACCACGCCGCCCGCCAGCGAGTAGCTGCCGTTTTTGTAGTCCTCGGTGCGCTGCGCGTTCAGTGCCTTTCGTTTTTCGAAGCGTGCCCGCTCAGAATCATCGGCGTCAAAATAGCCGTTGGCATTCACGCGGGTCATGTCGTACATGGTCATGGCCGCAGTAGCTTTGATACGGGTATCAATAGCTGCGGCATTAATCGCCATGCCGCCCCAACCGCAGATGCCGATGATGCCGATGCGCTCCGGGTCAACGTTTTCCTGCACAGAGAGGAAATCCACCGCTGCGCAGAAGTCCTCGGTGTTGATGTCCGGCGAAGCTACATAGCGGGGCGTGCCGCTGCTCTCACCGGTATAGGACGGGTCGAAGGCAATTGCGAAAAAGCCCAGCTCCGCCATTTTCTGAGCGTACAGACCGGATGACTGCTCCTTCACCGCGCCAAACGGGCCGCTAATGGCGATGGCGGGCAGTTTGCCTTCCGCGTTCTTCGGCACGTAGACATCGGCCGCCAGCGTGATGCCGTATCGGTTGTGGAAGGTCACCTTGCTGTGCTCGACCTTGTCACTTTTGGGGAACACCTTGTCCCATTCTTGCGTCAGATTCAACTGCTCCATGTTTAAACCTCCCTGCTAGTCGCTTTAAGGTATGCGTCGTCGTCCACAGGCTCCAGCCACTCGTTGGAGGCCTCCTCGCCCGGAACCTCCAACGCCAGATGGGAGAACCAGCTGTCGGGCGCGGCGCCGTGCCAGTGCTTCACCCCCGGGGCGATGTTGACCACGTCGCCGGGGCGCAGCTCCTGTGCCGGCTTGCCCCACTCCTGGTAAAACCCTCGACCGGCCACGCAGACGAGGATCTGTCCGCCACCGCTTTTGGCGTGATGGATATGCCAGTTGTTGCGGCAGCCAGGCTCAAACGTCACGTTGTAGACGCCGACCTGCTCGGTGGAAAGGGGCGCGAGGTAGCTTTGACCGATAAAGAACTTCGCGAAGGCGTCGTTGGGAGCACCGATGGGGAAAACCATCTCGCTTTGGTGCTGTGCCTTTGCGCCGGCGGCATCGTCGTCCGCCCAGACATCCTTCGCCATGCGGAAGGCAGCCCACGCCTTGGGCCAGCCTGCGTAAAACGCCGCATGCGTAAGGATTTCCGCTATCTCCGCCCTGGTCACACCGTTGTTCTTTGCGGACGTCAGATGATATTGGAACGAAGAGTCCGTCAGCCCCTGCGACATCAGGGCCACCACCGTCACCACGCTGCGGTCGCGCAAGGAGAGCTCGCCCTCCCGGCTCCACACCTCGCCGAACAGCACGTCGTCGTTGAGCTGTGCGAATTTGGGAGCGAACTCCCCCAGGGCATCTCTGCCAGCCATCTGCTTAATTGCCATAACCAACTATCTCCCGTCGATGGTTCTGAACGCAAATCAGTTTCCGCATTACGGAACGCCCCTTGCGCTCCCGATTTGCATTGACGAGAATGAAGGTAATACCTAAACCTGACTTTAGGTCAAGGGATGAACTCGAGATTTATCCGGAGGAGCCATGTACACAATCGGACAGGTGTCGGAGATGTTCGGCTTGCCCGCCTCGACGCTGCGATATTACGACAAGCAGGGATTGTTCCCGGGATTGGAGCGGACGTCCGGCATTCGCCAATTCGGCGACACGGAACTTGAGGCGCTTCGAGTTATCGAATGCCTAAAGAAGGCGGGGATGGAGATCAAGGACATCCGGCTGTTCATGGAATGGTGCGCGGAAGGCCCATCTACATACCCCCAGCGCAAGGCCATGTTCGAGGACCGGAAGGCCCACATGGAGTCGGAGATCGCGAAGATGAACCGCGCGCTGGACATGCTGAAGTTCAAATGCTGGTATTACGAGCAGCTGAATCAAGGCGATAACGAGGCTGAGCTGAAGGCCATGATTCCCGACGGCTTGCCGGAAGAGGTCAAAAAGGCCTACGAAAACGCCCACGCTCGATAGCGGCGTTTGATGCTCAGGGGGCTTTGGCGCGGAGCCGTTTTTGAGTAGGAGTGCGAATGCCGTTTCTGCTCCTTGGGCTCTATCCGTGTTTGCTATATCGCCCACAAAGGAATCGCCTGCACCTTATCTGTTAGGGAGTATGGCTCAGGAGTCTGGCAAACGACATGTCCATACCCCACTTCGTACCCCGACAGACCCTCGAGGCAACCGAAGTGCTTGATGGCGTCAATTCTGACTGTGGACGATGTCTTGATCTCGACGGGATGGAGAACATGCCCTTCTTGTATCACGAGGTCAATCTCGCGCTTCTTTGCGTCGCGATAGAACCAAACATCTCGAACGTTTCCGCCGGCGTTCATATAACTCTTGAGAACCTCCGACACCACGAAGGTCTCAAATACGTGCCCCGCGACAGCGCCAACTTGCAGCTGCTCGGGCGTGGTCCACCTAGTCAGGTGGCAAACAAGCCCCGTGTCCATAAAATATAGCTTCGGCGTCTTAGTAAGACTCTTGCCAATGTTTGGCCAAAAGGGCTCGATAATGCGAACGATATTTGATGCCTGCAGAACGGATAGCCAGGCCTTCACCGTCTTATGATCAACGTCAATAGCGCTGCCGATGTCCGAGGCGTTGAAGAGCTGGCCAGACCTAGCCGCACATGCAACCATGAAGCTGTAGAACTTTGCCTCGTTCTTAACGTTAATAAGGTCCCGCACATCGCGCTCAAGGTAAGCGGAAACGTAGTCTGAATAAAATGAATCCCAGTCAATAGTGCTATCCTGCAGCTCCGGCATCGAACCGCGATGAATAATTTCCCAGATGTTTTTAATGGGAGCTTTCTGCGCCACTGCGACCGGAGCGGGAACATAGGGGTGCGCCGTCCCCACATTGCCCATAAGCTCCCTCACACTTAACCCCGGCATTTCGAGAATTCTAATTCTGCCAGCTAATGACTCACTGACACCCTTCATGAGCCGATATGTTTGGGAACCCGTAAGTACGACTTGTCCCTTTTTAGTCGATTGGTCAACAATCCACTTAAGAGGCGAAAACAGCTCGGGGACCCTTTGAACCTCGTCAATGATCAGCGGCAGGGATTTTGATTCGAAAAAGAGCGCAGCGTCCTGCTTGGCGAGCAGGTAATCGCGCGGGTTTTCCATGGATACGTAGCCAAAGGAGCTGCCTAGGTGCTCCCTGAGGACGGTGGTCTTTCCAACTTGCCTTGCGCCAGTCACAAGAACGACCTTGCCCTGCCGTAGCAAGCGATCTATAGAGGATTCAATTTCGCGTTTGATGTACATCAGCATAGCCTCCCGTCTTGGAAGGTCATTATCTCAGTTCTTTATATGTTATGTCAAATTTGGGAATACTATTCCCAAATTTAGCTATTTATCACAACAGTAATTATTACCTCATAGCCTTTGCTCTTCGTTTTCTCTCCTTCTTGTAGAGTGTAAAGGAAGGATCCATGGCAGGGGCAAAAGAGGGGGTTGTGTTCGCGCGCAACGGCATCGAGAACACTGGCTTTGCGTACGCGTTCTCCCTGATAGAGGGCAAGTACAAGCTGCCAGTTCTGTTCTGCCTGTACCTGGACGGCACGACGCGCTACAACGAGCTCAAACGCAAGCTTGCGCCTGCTACTTACAAGTCGCTCACCTCTGCGCTGAGAGGTCTGGTCGCCGATGGTCTTGTCAAGCGCGTTGAGTACCCCCAGGTACCACCGAAGGTGGAGTACAGCTTGACCGAGCGCGGCTTGTCGCTCATGCCAGTGCTTGATGAGCTCTGTCTTTGGGGCGAGGCCCATCGCGATGACCGGGTTCCGTCGTCCGACTGGTAGGCGAAGGGGGCGACGGAACGTAAATCTTTCAATTGCCTAGAGAAAGATTGGATTGTCTTATTGGCAGGGAGCCGCGCGTGTCGCCCCTCACGCAGGTTCAGTTCATGACTTTCTCGAACAAAAAGTCCTCTTCGAAACCGGGAAAGGGGTCTCGCCCGGCTCCATGGGCGGTATGCGCCGATCGGGATGGCGGCTGTTGTAGAACTCGACTATCTTGAACCCGCACTTGTTGACGTAGAAAGTTCGTCTTTGAGAACGGCCGCGTGGTGCGTGTCGCACTTGCCGGATACGCTACCAAGACCAACCGCAAGCGCCTTAAGAACGCCATCTACGGCGGCAGCAAGTGCTGTATGCGCAGGTGCTCAAGGAATCACCACCGTCGGCACGACCGAGGAGATTCTTGGCGCCGGCGTCTCGGCCGAGAAGTTCACCGCGCAGAGCCTGCCCTCTGCCGGCGCCCTCATGAAGGAAAACGACATGCCGAGTCTGTTTGACTAACGCCCACAACTTCGTGTCATTTTAGTTTGGCATTATCGCAAAAGGGGGCTGAGTGGCACGCACAATGTCACTCAGCCCCCTTTTACATCCCCGTGCGCGTTTTCGCGGCCAACTCACGGGCAGAAATCTGACCTATTCCTTAGGAAGCAAACAGGCAGATATAGGCACCTTGACGACTAAGATGACGAGCCTATGCTGACACAATCGGCAATACCGTTCATTTAGACGACTCATCTAGGCAGCTCACTGGGCAGTTCATCGCGATTTCTTTACGGTCGCCATACGTCCTGCAATTCTGAGGTTCATATCATAACAACCGTTCCATATGACGCTCGTCAAAAGGAGATAGATATGAAGCTTAAGCACGCGATTGTCACCGTCATGGGTACCGCTTTGATTATGGCACCGGCGGCGATGCCTGCAACGGCGCTCGCCGCACAGGCGGACGCCACCCCGGTGGCCGCCCAGGATGCGCAGAGCGGCTACAATGTCAAGGCGCAGAACGCGACCATCAACGCGAGCCAGCTCAAGGGCAACCTCATGCAGCTCAAGTCGCAGCTCAAGGATTTGATGCTCGTCGAGGCGACCTATAACGGCCGCGACATCAAGGACAGGGTCGACGTCGGCTTCGGCAACAGCGCAGGCGATCTCCAGAACAAGAAGCCCGGAACGTACACGATTCAGTTCTTTGACGGCAACAAGATCGCCGAGGCCAAGCTGACCGTGACCGATTCCGCCAGCGAGGCGGCGCCCGCGCTCACCGCGGACACGGTGTCCTCCACGACGGGCGGTATACTGCTGACCGTCATGGGCCAAGGGATCACGAACGAACAGCATGCCCTGCCCGCCGGCTCCTTCTCCATCGCAGCGGCGCACAAGGGCACCGACGGCGCCTGGTACACCGACGTGACGGTTAACTCGTCCGCAATCGATAAGTACTACCGCCCGCTGGTGCCGCCCGTCGTCCTCGACAAGGTGGCGTGGGACCAGAGCGCCTCGAAGCTGACCGCGACGTTCAAGTGGGATGCCGCCGCACAGCGGTGGACGGTTACGGATCCTGCAAAGGTTACGTTTAAGGTCGCGATCACCAAGAACGGCGTCTTCGAGTTTGCCGAGTCCGCAACCCTTGCCCCCAGCGACGTCAAGGGCCTCAGCACGAACAAGCTCATCGCTCTCATCAAGGAGAAGCTCGTCAAGACCGCCGAGGTCAACGGTAGCTCCGTCGTGAACGACAGCAACTTCCACGTCATGCTGGGCACGCAGCTGACCGACATCCAGAACGGGAAGCCGGGCACCTACCAGATCGGCTTCATGTACGACGGCAACGGCTACAACAACGAACAGGTCGGCTCCGCCACCCTCGTGATCGCCCAGCCCAGCAAGCCCGGCACTACGACACCCGGCACCACAACCCCGAACACCGGCGATAAGACTGAAAAGGGCGATAAAGCCAACGGCGATAAGAACGGCTCACCTAAGAAAGCCAATGTCAAATCTTCCGGTAACAAGACCTCCCAGAAGTCCGGCAAGGACCTCCCCAAAACAGGCGACGCGGGTCTGGGCCTCGCGGGCATCATCTCTGCTGCCGGCGCCTCCCTCGCAGCGCTGGGTATCTTCACCAAGCGCCGCGAACACCAACGCTAATCCCTCAATCATCCGGTAACGAATTCACAGCCGCCTTCCCGATGGGGAGGCGGCTTTTTGTCCCTCCCGACGAACAACCCACGGCTGGTACTATAGATAATGAGAGGACATACGGCCTAGTCTTGGACGCGGTGATAGACAATCGGGTCGTCAAACCCAAAGACGCGCCTACCGTTTACCTCCATGGTCTCAGTCACCTCTAGAGCATCGGCTGAGAATCGCTCAAAAAGATGGAACTTCATGACCGGCGTAAACATCGAGTCCGATCCGCCCTCCCACACGCCGTCGCGTTCACGATAGAGCGCGGGCACAAATTTTCCGGACTCCTTAAGCGAAGCATACTCTGCAGGAACCATGGTGTCATACGAGAGCGTGCGCTTGTCATTGCCTTCCGGCGCATCGTAGGAGGTCAGCAAAACACCTTCCGACTCCTCGGTGAAGAGGAACAAATGGGGTGACGAGGATTTTTTCCCATCAGTCTCGTAATAGCTCTCTTCGATCATGAATACGCCGGGAAAATCTGCCGGTAGGCCTAAAATCTTATCGTTGCATGCGGTGTTGACATGGCGGGCGAAAGGAAACACTTCCCCGGCCGCCTTCTTCGCCTCAAACTGTTCGCGGTTGTCGAAGCGTCCCAACAGTAGGCTCATAAAACTGTCCAGCGTTGACGTTGCCATAGCTATCTCCTTAATCGACGCCATCATCGTTTTGCACTGATACCCATGGGCGCGACGAGGCCGGAGCCACCCCTCCATCCACATGGTTTCTTCAAATGCCGCATATTACACAGTTCGCATACCGCCCACACCGCACACTGATTGGGCCGATAAACCGTTTGCGTGAGAAAATGGAGCCTTCGAGATGCCGGAGTACACAAACACGCTTCTGATACGCGCCAATCTAAACTGGCGGGCATTCCCGCGTTGTGCGCGACGCCGTGGACTCCAAGTGTAGAATGAAACGAGTTGACGGCTCGAGCGTCGATTGAATAGGCCTGGCAAATGACATGGCTTTGTTATCCGTCATGCGGAGAAGGGACGGCAGTCATGCAATGTGGCAGACGAACGAACGAGTATGTCACACTATTCGTCTTCGCAGCGCTGGTGGGCCTCCTGGGCCAGACGGTCGTGCCGTGGTTGTCCGACCAACTGAACTCGCCCCATCTAGGATTTAGGTTCCTGGTCTCCAACATCGACATCTATCCATTCGTGGTAGTTGCGCTCATATCATTCAGGAACACGGAGCCCAAAAGGGCGTTCTGGAGGGTTCTGGCCTTCTTTTCCGGCCTGTGCCTGGGCTACTACGGGTACACGGCCGCCCTTGCCACCTATAGCGCACTTGAGTCCGGCAGCGCGGGCTATCTTGCGAACGTCTCATCCAGCGCAAAGGACGCGCTCGAGTACATGGCCGTCGCGCTGTGCGCGGGCGCGTGGGGGTTCGCCATGCAGAGGAGCGCGCGCAGGCGCCTCCTGTACGCGGCGATGCTGGTTCCGTTCATAGTGATTACCATGGCGTGCACGTACTCGAACCTCGTCGCTGAGCCTCCCCAGTTGCTCATGGCAGCCGTGGACATCCTCTGCCTGGCGGGGATCTTCCTGTGTTTGCCACGCAAGGCGACCTCTGGGTAAGGTGCGACGTCGGCACGGCTCTCGACAGTCATGTCGTCAGAGGTGGATTTTGCGATCCACCATGATTACTTTAAGGTATTCCTCGTCGTCCACAGGCTCCACCCACTCGCTAGAGGTCTCCTCGCCCGGAACCTCCAGCGCGAGATGGGTTAAGCCCCGGCGACTTGAATCAGCGGTCGTACCGGGGCTAACTGTTTACGCTGCAACACGCCATTCGATTTATGGGAGTCTCTACTGGCATCTGCAATCAGCACCAATCAAAGCGTGCTTTTTCGACATGACGCATAAAGCACGCAACAAAACGAGAGCGATGCCATGACAACCCTACTCGTCAAGAGCCGCCTTAAACCAACTCGTAACGCTCGTAGGATGTGTGATAGCCGTCCCAACCACCACGGCCCAGGCACCAGCATCGAGGGCAGCGCGGGCATCTTGCGGCGTATGCACATGTCCCTCGCAGATGATGGGCAAATCTGGAAACTCCTCGACGGCCTGGCGCAATAACGGTAGATCGGGTCCTTCGTTCAGTGACGTCTCAATCGCAGGTTTATTGTGCGACAGCGTGGTGGAAACCAAGTCGAAGCCCAACTCGTACGCATGGCGAATGTCCTCGATAGTCATGCAGTCGGCCATGAGCAACACCCCCTCTTCCTGAAGTGGGTGCACGGACATGGTAATCCTCCATCTAGGATGATTTTCTATTGGGGATGACGTGGATCTCCAAAATAGAATCGAGTGCGAACTCGTGATCGGGATCGCGATGCAGCAGTAGGCCGCCGATCACGTAATCGAGTACAAACAGCACGATAGTGAACGGGCCGAGGACGACTTTCATTATGCACTCCTGGACAAATATCTGAGAGGGCGTGCGGGCTCGACGGTCCCACCGGATGACCCTGAGGTGCAACAGGTGTTCCCCCACGCTCGCCCCAGTTTTCCATGGGACATAGATCGTTGTCTGCAATACGAACAGGATTGCGCACAGAAGCATCAAGTTGCCCTGCGAGGAGGTGGACGTATCGAGGTAGAAAATGTACGCGCATGCGTAGAAAATACTAACGACCCCTGCGCTCACTACATAATCGACCAGTAAGGACACAAGTCGGCGTGCGAAGAAAACACTTCCTCCGTCACTGCGGGCGGCAGGCTGCTGGACCACCTGCGCAGGCTCACTCGGGCGGCGTTTTGCCTTGTTGGCAGACATTTATGCCCCTTCTATCGCGATGGCCGCAGCGCACCACATCAACGATGTTCGCCATGCGATGCGGATGCAGCCGCTCATTTTATTCGTCTATACCGAGTTCCTCGAGGACGGCGGTCTTGTACAAGATCGCCTTTGCACCAAAGACAGCCTGGATGCCGCCATCGACATCCAAAACTCCGGCAGCGCCAAGCTTTTTGAATGCATCGTGATCGACCTTGGCGGGATCTTTCACCCCAACGCGCAAGCGGGTAATGCACGCATCCACATCCTCGATATTCTCGGGACCGCCCAGTGCCTCGACGATCACTTTCGCATCATCGGCAAGGTCGCCTTTGGCAGGAGCCTTCGGCTCTTCAATCGTCGCTGCCTCCTCATCGCGACCGGGTGTCTTGATATCGAATTTGGTAATCAGGAAGCGGAAGGATAGGTAATACAGAGCGAACCACGCAACACCGACCGGGATCTCGAGTAGCCAGTTTGTCTTGGCGTTTCCCTGCATGATGCCAAAGAGGAAGAAATCTATGAAGCCGCCAGAGAACGTATTACCGATTCTGATGTTCAAGATATCGGCGACAAGAAACGATATGCCGTCAAAGAACGAATGCAGCACATACAAAGGTGGGCAAACGAAGAGGAACATATACTCGAGAGGTTCGGTGATGCCGGTCAGAAACGACGTCAGGGCAACGCCCAGAAAAAGGCCGGCATATTTCTCGCGGCGCTCCTTGGGCACACAGTGGTACATGGCCAGTGCGGCGGCGGGCAGACCGAACATCATGGTCGCGAAGCGCCCCGCGAAAAAGCGCGTCCCCTCGGTAAACAGGCCGGTATGATTCGGGTCGGCAAGCTGGGCGAAGAAGATGTTCTGGGCACCAACCACGGAGTGGCCGGCAACGACAGCGGTGCCGCCCAGCTCCGTGTACCAGAACATGGGATAGATCATGTGGTGCAAGCCGATGGCCCCACACAGGCGCATGAGGAAGCCATAGAAGAACGTACCGACGACACCGGCAGCAGAGATGACCTCTCCCGCATGAACGAGCAGCTGCTGAAACGGCGGCCAGACGATGTAGAACAGGGATCCGACAAAGATCGCTGCCAGGCTCGTGACAATAGGCACGAAACGCGAGCCGCCAAAGAAGCCCAGGACCTGCGGAAGCTGGATGTTCTGGTAGCGGTTGTGCAAGGTGACGGCCACGAGGCCAATGACGAGGGCGCCGATGACGCCGGTATCGATCGCCGCACCGTCAGGGTTAAAAATCGAGAGCAGTGTGGACGAGGTCGCCGTCATGACCAGGTATCCCACGATGCCAGCGAGCGCCGCCACACCCTTGTCGCGGCGGGCAAGACCAATGCAAAGTCCGATGCACAGCAGCATGGGAAGGTTGGCGAACACCACGTTTCCCGCCGCGCTCATGACCTTGAAGGCCGCCTGTAGCCAAGGTACGTTCAACAGGGGGTATGCGGCAATGGTTGCGGAGCTGCTAAATGCGCCGCCGATTCCCAGCAGCAAGCCCGCTGCCGGCAGAATAGCAATCGGCAGCATAAATGCCTTGCCGATCTTTTGCAGTTGCTTAAACACGTGTCTCCTCTTTCTCGTGATTCTCTAACCGTGAATGTAGACTGTGACCCTACACATCCCCTCCTCTCCCGGCGTGCTGGCGTGGACTGCCGTGCACCACGCGCTCGATATGCAAGGCAAGGTACAGACACTCGTCCTCGGGAACAGGGCAGCCATAGGACCGCGCCGTACGCGATGCAATCTCCTTGGCGCACTCGTAGGCATCGGGGTACTGTTGCATCACCGTGATTTGCAACTGGCGGTCACGGGACTCGGTGGCGGCATCGGACATATCGGACATGACAACACGCTGAGCAAAGAACTTAAGGTGGACCATAAAACGGTAATAGGCAATTGTTGCCTCGTCCAAATCAATATCGAAGCGCTCTTTAACGATATCGAGCGCGCCGCGTATGATCTTGGCCATCGTCGTCGCCGTCTGTATGCCCATACCACCCATCTCGGCGTTGACGAGGTGCATGGCGATGAATCCTGCCTCCTCCTGCGGAAGCGTGACGTGGAAGGTGCGGTCGATAAAGGAGATGGCGGTCTGGGCACATTCGAACTCATCGGGGTACACCATACCGATCTCATAGTTCAGGCGGTTATCGAGGGCCTGCCCCGCAAGGGCTCGCTTGACAGCAAAGTGAATATGATCCGTCAGTGCAAGATAGACCCCGTCATCGAGATTCCTGCCAAGACGCAGTTTGGCATGCTCGACAATCGCCCGCGTCGCCTCGAAGTACTCTTCGGGAATAGATGACACCAGTTGGCCCAGCTTGCCGGACAGCTCGGCGACGTGCTGGGTAAACAGGCGCTCTACGCTATCCTCGTCAATGAGGTCTCCACGCTTGCGACCAAACGCAATCCCGCGCCCCATGGCAATGCAGTCGCTACCGCGAGCATCAACCACAACAGCAATATTGTTGTTGAGTACCTTTGCGACCTGCAACATACCCATACAATCCTTCGAACGTCCCGTCCAGAAAAAAGCGACACCGAAAGCGGCCAGCGGCCAACTTTCGGTGTCGCCTGTCATACAGTCACGATCCTCATCAAGTTTTTGACATCATACGTGCCGCATATGACCCTGTCAACTCCAAACCGGGGGTGTGGGAGCAACGCCTCGCTGGCCATAATTGAGCACGATGCATTGAATCCGAGACCGGGCGCGGCGGCGGGAAGCCTCTCGCGCGGACAATCTGCTCGATCTTGCCGCACCCGTCTTATAAAAGTTCGACAAACGTTTAATTGTACGACATCCGTCGAACAGTCGGGGGTACATACCACTGCAGAAGGCCCACGGAACGGGGGGCGAGATTGTCGGCGACGGATTCAAGGCCCTCCCCGGCCCCACGCGCCGCCGGGGAGGGCGTCGGGAGGGAGGCCGTAATGGGTGAGAAGGGCGAGCGGCCGGAGCGGGTGTTCCCCGGCAGGACAGACCCGTGGTTCATAGCGGCCATGGTGATTGTGGCGGGCGGTTTATCCGCGGCGTGTATCGTGTGTTTCCTGAACTCGAGTCCCGCGCTCCCATGGGGCTGGCTCGCGCTGTTGCCCGTCCCGGCCCTCGTGGCCCTGGCCGCCCTGCCCGTCCGCAGCAACCGCCTCGAGCTCTACGGCGACTGCCTCGTCGTCGTGTACGCTGGGACGCGTTCGGTGATACCCTACGCCCACGTGCGGGGCGTCCGGCGCACCAGGACGCTCTGGGCGGGGACGGCCAACTCGCTCGACCGCGTCTACATCGAGGCGCCCTACGACGGCGACGCCATCGTCTCGGTGACCGACAACGACGCCCTCGTGGCGGAGCTGGGGCGCAGGTGCGGCCTTGGGCCCGGCGCCTGACGCCCCGAAAGGAGGAGAGGATGGACGTCCCGCACTGGCCCTACTGGAGGAAGAACTCCCTCGGCGGCACGCAGATCTGGTACGCGGACTGGGGCGGCTGCCCCTTTGACACTGGGCTACATGAGCCCAGTTGAGTTCAGGAACGCAGGGCTGTCCCTGTCAAAATTGTTTAAGCAACCGTTGCAAATCCATTCTCCCGCGCGGGGCGGGGAGCGAATCGGCGCAGGCTCGAGGCCGGTTGGGTTGGGGTTGAGGTTCGGGTTCCACAGGCTTGCACAGCCCGACGGACGGGGCGTCCGGGCGCGCTATGCTTAGGGAGCGGCGGGCGCCTCCGGGGCAGCAGGGGCCTCGGATGCGGTGATGCCGGAGGTGTCGACCTCGCCGAATCCGTCGAGCTGCTCGATGAGGGGGAGCCCCGTCGGGTCGTCCACCTCGACGCCACCGAGGACGACGGTGTCGTCGCGCAGGTCGATCTGCGTGTTGAAGACTGCCGGGTCGCACCCGGAGACGATGAAGCCGATGCCCGCGAGGACCACGCCCGCGGCCACGAGCCCGCCCGCCACGGCGAGGTAGATCTTCTTGGCACTGGTCATAGCATTGGCTCCTTCCTAAGCCGTAAGGTGCACCGCCGCAGCCGCGCCCCCGTCGCCCTTCTCACCCTTGCTCTTGCAGAAGGGCGAGACGGCCTTCTTCACCCAGAGCGCCGAGAGGCGCGCGATCTGCTTGGAGGCCGCCCAGGCGCCCGTGCCCGCGAGAAGCGCCGCGCCGATGAATCCGAGCCCCACGCCCGCCGATGCAAGGACGTACGGGACATGCCCGATGACGACGCCGCACGCGGCGAACACGAGCTCGACCACGCCCGCGCCACCAAGGGCCGCAGCCACGATCCACACGCAGAGCGCGAGAATCCAGATGCAGACGTAGACCGCAACGGCCACGGCCGCAAAGGCGAGCAACAGCGGCACCCACACCGGCGACCCCACGATGGTCAGCACCCACAGGAGCGTCGTGCTCCTGCGCCTGGTCCGCGCAATCGCACGCGGCACGGCGGGCAGGTCGTCGAGCACGGCCTCTGCCACCTCGCCGGGTGCGCCCATGGCGGCCACGGCCTCCTCCTCGCCCATGCCGTCCTCCATGCGGTCGGCGATGGCCTCGGCGTAGAACTCCTGCGTCTCCCTCACCTGGTCTGCCGGCAGGCAGGCGAGCAGCTCGCCCAGCCGGCCCAGGAACTCATCGCGCGTCATGGTGCGCCTCCTCAACGTATGCATAGATCTCCTGCACGGACGGCCACTCGGCCAGGAACTCCTCGATGCGCTCGCGGCCTTCGTCCGTGATGCGGTAATAGCGCCGCAGCCGACCGTTGTGCTCGGCGGAGCGCGCCGTGATGCATCCGGCTTTCTCCAGGCGTTTGAGCAGCGGGTAGAGCGTCGACTCCGTGAGCCCCATGCTCGCGGGCACGTCCTTCACGATCTGGTAGCCGTAGGACTCCTCGCCCGAGACGGCCGCGAGCACGCAGGCCTCGAGGAAGCCGCGCTTCATCTGGGCCTCCATCCGTACACCTCCCCTCGTCGTATACTGTGCTATACACACTATACGATACAATGTATTAGGCGTCAACTACCATCGTGAAGATTCTCCGATCCCTGCGCGCTGCGAACGTGATGTCGCGGGGCGGCTGGCATTATGCATGAAACGTCAAGTAACGCACAGGCGACAGCAGCAGTCCAGCGCTGGCTGGAGACGCCGGGATGCCAAGAGGAGGCGTGTGCCGCGGTTGAGGACACCGCCCGCCCCAGGGGACGAGATCGAATCAACCCGAAAGCAAGGGGCCGGATGCCCGCTAATGCGCAGTGTGCGCGTTCGCGGATGGCTGCCCGTCCCGAGCGAAACCCACAGGCGCCAACGCGACCTGAACGCGGCGCTGTACCCCGAGATCCGGGGTACGGTCCACCTTTCGGCCCAACCATGGGATTCGAAAGGCCGAAGACGCCGAGAGAGATCCGGGCAGGACGGCACCGGGTGGTTTTCAACCCCGTCAACGGTCCGCGAGCTCTGGAATATTGCCCACAGGCCGCGGGAAGAGCTCCAACCGAAAGAATCGTCGCAGGCGGCTTATTAGCCCAAGAGTTCAACGTTTCCACTTTCAAATGCATGGGGAAATGCGAATGACCTCGATGCGGTCCGAACTCGGCGCTGACGTAAACGCCGACTCCGTCGAGCGAAGACTGGCTAATAATGAGTCACAACACCATCTGATGCGCGACTGCAGTCTCTCACGCCATCCAGCTCGCCCAGTCTGCATCTTGGCTCCTCGACAGCGCAGCTTGGTCGAACGCCGAAGGTTCAGCTATCTTCGTCAGCTAGCATAAGAGCAGTCCGAAAGGGGGGACGCATGAAGATCACAATCGAAGAGCAAAAAGCAGCTCAAGATATAGAAGTCACGATCGTCTGCGTAAGGGCCGATCGCCGCGTGCTTGATATAGCGGCTCGGCTGCGCATGCTTGACAGGAAGGTGACGGGCACGGCCGACGGCTGCACGCGCGTGCTGAGCGCAGAAGACGTCCTGTTCATCGAGTCGGTCGACAAGCGCACGTTCATTTATACGGCCGACACGGTTCTCGAGACGGGCCTGCGCCTTTACGAGATGGAGGAGCTCCTGGCGGACTGCGACTTCCTACGCATCACGAAAGGTTGCATCGTCAACTTCCGCGCGATCACCGCCCTCAAACCCGACGTCAACGGCAGGATCATCGCCACCTTGGAAAACGGTGAGCGGGTCGTTATCTCGCGCCGGTATGCGCCCGACGTCAAATCGAAGCTCGGTCTGAAGTAGTCGAAACGAAGGAAGGGAGACTGAAATGATTAACAGGGACATTATCGACACCGATAAAAAGACGCCCGTGGAAAACCTCGGACAACTCGTGAAAAGCACCTGTATCGGCTTCACTGTTGCCATGATAGCCTTCTTGGCATTAGGGACTTGTTTCGCTGATGACACCGCCAAGCAGGGCATTAACTATTGCTGGTCGATTCTCGCCGCGTGCGTCATCGTCCCCGCGCTGCAGTTCGTGTTCTTCACGCCCGCGGTGATCAGACGGATGGCGTATCCCGCGCGCCTGGTGCTGTTCAGCGTTTGCCTCTACGCAGCCCTCTGCGCATTGGCGTTTGTCTTTGCCTGGGTTCCCGTGAACGACCCCGGGGCGTGGGTTACCCTCACGGTTGTCTATCTCGCCATCCTGGCGGTCCTCACTCTTGCTTTCAACGCCAAGCTGAGCCGCGAGACCCGCGAATTGAACGACAGGCTCGCGGAATACCGCAAGGGCAGGGAGGTGGAATGAGGGTATAGCCGAACATTATCGATGCTGGGAAAATCCCTACTCCCGTTCCCCGGAATACCGCCCGGTGCGAGGACCTGATGCCAAGGCCGGCGCAGGGCGATGCTCGGCCCCACTCGCTACCCCAAGCGCTTCCCGCGCGGTCATGCCCCCGTAGCCCTCGCTCGCGCGCATAAGCGGGTTCATGTGCAGGGGAATGTCGATCCAGGCGCCGATTGCTCGGTCAGCCTGATCGGATTGGAGGAAGACGACCTCGTGTTCAGCATAGACGATGGCGAAACTTCCTTCACCGCAGTCATACCGAGGGGCGGATACTCCCGTGCAGGCGATGCTATGAAGTGGATGATTTTCCGCCAGGAGAGCATCCGAGTGCCGGGCCGTTTCCCTCGGCTGTTTCTCATCCAGGAGAACCCCGCGATAGCCCCACGCGGCGCTCAGAACCCCTGCTCGCCGAGCAGTCACCTCGTATGTTGCGGTAACGCGAGCTCGTCGCAATTTATGGCTGGTCAGGCCATAAGGACGCCCATGGTTGCTTCTCAAGCCGCGCCGCTCGTCCTTTTTCCCGCAGCATAATCGTCTTCCTAGTCAGGCCATGTCCCAACGGATGGGTACCATTTACCCGGGTGCACCTGAGGCAACGGGCCGACAGGCCCGCGAAAGGTCGCCCGCATAACACGCAACATCAAACATGACAGAAGAGGCGAACGACAGATGCCGGACCCCGGACGACAGCACCGCGGAAGACGAGCATTCCGACCACAACCGAACAGCTCCAGCTACTAGGCAGGCGCCCGCATGGGCGCCTTTTACTTTTAAGGGACTTAGCTCGCGGCTAGGATACGCGGCTCACGGCCGTTTCGTGGAGACCCGACCAGCTCGACCCACCTCCGCTCGCGCCGTGCCCCCAATCGACATCAGGCGGTTCAATCGTCGCGCAGACGAAAACGCACACGGGACCGCGCAGGCGCATCGCGCGGAAAGATTGGAGGAACCATGGCGCACGCTACGAAATGCGCGGCACCCGAGAGCAACCGGGACCGCGACGAGTGGATGACGGTAATCGAGATGCAGGAGTACATGGGGGCGAGCCGAAGCAAGGCATACGACCTCATCTGGTCGGGAGAGATCGACTCGTACAGGCTCGGCAGGAAGCTCCTGGTGTCGAGGGCGTCAGTGGACGCCTACGTCGAGTCGAGGAACAGGAGGAAATTACGGCGGCGACCGCCCCGGGAGCCGCCCGCGGCCGGGCACACGAGGGAGCCTCGAGACGAAAGGAGCTCAGGCACGCCCTCGTGGATGGTGTCACTGCGCCTCTGAATCAGGTTCATACAGACAAAGGCAAGCTTCGGGTTGTTATCGCAAACCAGCTCCGACGATAAATTCTCGTGTTCCGTAATCTTGAAGAAGCTGCGAATCTATTTCAGGGGCACTATCAACAGCGGTTTCATCCCGTTCCCCTCTTGCACTCACCGCCAGCACACGCTATAAGGTTGTTGGTGGCTCATTAAGCTGCCTCCAAGTGCCGGGGGAGTCCCCCGGCTATTTTTTTATCCATTCCATTAGGAGTCCCCATTGGCCAAGGAACTCAGCATCTTCGTCGACGAGAGCGGCGACCGCGGCGGCAAAGCTCGCTACTACCCGCTCGTACTCGTCTTTCACGACCAGGCAGGCAGCATCGCCGAGGCGGTCACGGGCTATGAGGCCAAGCTTGTCAGGGCCGATCTCCCTAACATTCCGTTTCACTCCGAGCCTCTCATGAACGGGCACAAGGACTATGAGTTTCTTGACATCGAGCAGCGCAAGGTGATGCTCGCCCGTTTCTCCTCGTTCGTCCGCAAACTTCCCATTTCCTATATCACGTTCGTCTACCACCGCAGCCAGTTCGAAGACCCGGCAAGGCTAATGGAACGTATGGGGCGCGATATCTCCTCTGCCATGATTGAACACCTGGGCTTCTTTCAATCCTTCGACGATGTGAAGGTTTACTACGACAACGGTCAGGACATTGTCAAACAGGCGCTTGACCGCTCGGTGGGCAAGGTCCTCTCAAAAGGGGTCGTCCGACGCCGCAAGACCTCGATGACCGATTACCGCCTCGAGCAAGTGGCGGATTACCTCTGCACCATCGAACTTGCCTTGGTCAAGTACGAGGCCAAGGAGAACGGTGAGACGTACAACAAGTTCTTCGGAGGTATAGATTCTTTCAAGAGGAACTGGTTCAAGCAAGCCCGCAGCAAGCGGATATAGGTGGTTCCGCAGTCTCGCAGGGAGCGGTCGTCTCTCCTCCGGCCAGGGCCCCAAGCGACACGCTTCGAGCAGCGATAGCGAAACGCAAGCAACGGCGTCGCGGGCGCCTCGTGCGCCATAGTGTCCATGTGGTCATCTCCTATCGTCTCAGCGTGGTAGCTGAAGATTCTAGGCGCTGGCCACGCCCCTTTTCCGGGGCGCCAACACCAACGTTTAGCACACAAGGAGTTTGACGAGATGACTCAGCGAGTATTGAATCTATCCGCCCATGCAGCCACGTCGAATAACTCCAGATTGGGGTAACTGACCGTTTCGCCCGTTTCTTTAAGACAGGCCTCCGCGGCGTTGCACAGCGAGCTCGCGAGCGACGCCGCATCAACGCGGAACGTCACGCTCTTAGTCGCACGCATCCCGCTCTTGGGCGACGGCCAGGAAGAGCAGAGGGCGTTGCACCCGTGGAGGACAAGCTCGAACTTGTAGTCGTAGTCGAAGCTCTCGTCTTTCTCGGGAGCATCGACCGACACATCGTAGTCGCCTGAATGCAACAGGGAGCACCGGAGCTTCCAGCACATCTTCCCATTAAAGATTTGACCTGGAATCGTTTCACCTTCGTTCGAGGGGTCTCCCGAAAACAGGAAGTCGTTTGCCGCCCAGTCATCAAACCACTTCACATACTGCCGCCCCGCCGCTCTCTTCCCGTTATGAAGGACGAGATTGGGATAAAGAAGCTGCCCCATGGCGTCGGGAATGGTAAGGGAAGACATAAGGGCTGGAATAAGGCAGTCTTTCTCAACCGCATTTCTAATCGATTCGACGAGTAGCTTCATTTCGATGCCTCAAAAAGTCTATGCGGTCTTATGCGAAGAAACGGCCGATCGGCCATGAGCCGAGCGTCGTTCGTACCTCTTCGTCAAGTGACGCTCTGAGCGCAGAGGCCATGTCCGAGTCTCCGCGCAAGGCTGCTGCGCATGCTTTCGACAGCTCACTATCTGAATTCAGCTGGATTGCCATTAACTCAGATTTCTCCTCGCTAGTAAGATCTCGCTTTCGAGCGGCAATTTGATATCGATTTATCAGGGTTGCCTCTCGATCCGCAAAAGCTTCCAGGGCGTCTACGGTCATCTCGCAGCATTTCAGCAACTCTTCCTTACAGCACGCATCTTGATCGTAGGCCGATAGCATTTCAAGCATCTTGTCGTTGACGTAGGCAGAGCTAACTTCGGTGACTGGATACTGCTTCAGCGTAGCGGCAAACACCTCGGCATCGATATTGGCAAGCCTCATATAGTCCTGCATCGTTTGGACGAACAGAGGCGCGACGACTACGGGGGCATCCCCCTCGCCCCGGAAGAACACCGAGACCGTCAGGTCATCCAGTCGAAGCCCATCGACCATTCGGTACATATCTTCAGATACTTGGTAAAACACGAGCTTAATCGGATGGTTCCCCAGATTGATATATCCGAATCCGTTTTGCCGATCCTTGTAGTGGAGGGGTGCGTTCTCAACCAATCCCTTGTAAATTGTCTCGATGTTTCTTAAATCCTGAGTGGTCAACGCACTGATGTCGAGCTCTGGCTTGTAATGAAGAGCGTCGACAACCCGCTTGATAATCTCCAGCGACTGCAATCGACTCTCAAGGGCGTCGAGGTCGCCTCCGCTCAACTTGCACCCGCGAGCAAAGCCGCTTCCGTCTATGGAAAGCGTACCGGTTTGCATCAATGCGCGCATGAGGGCCAACTCTTCCATGCGCTCGACAAGAGTTCCGGTCTCGCTGAGGGTGATTGTGTTGGTGGAGAGGCATATGTCGAAACCCCTGAAGAAAACGTGCTCGCCATTCTCATTTTCTCCGGCCATGACCACCGCATTTAGGGAAACATCACCAGAGCTGACGTCATGCCGAGACCCAATCGCGACGCCAACTATGTTTTCAAGCTTATTCAAGGGATACAGCTCTCCCCAGGGGCTCTTCCCGTAGATATACAGCCCGTTCCTGTATGGAGCCAAGCTTGCGGGCGACTCGCCCTCGAGCAGCTCGATTCCAAACTCGCACTCATCAAAGCAAAGGCCGGCGTCCTTAAATTCCTCGATTGTCTTGGGGGCGATGCCAGCGACTGCTCGCTGCTTTGTTCTGTCCTTGACCGCCCTTCTGACAAGCCGCGTCAATTCCGCCGCGTCTGATGGAAGCCGGTCGAAACGCAAAGAGATGCGCTCTTGTTGCTCCGGAATATCTGCCAGAATCTTCTTTAGGTCATAGGGAAGCAAAAGTCTGTAGAAAACCTCCGCTGAACGAGCCTCGCTCCCACAGTAGACGTAAAAATAGATGCAGCCTCCAGCAATGTTGAGATAGTGCTTGAGGTCTGAAACTCGAACTTGCCGCTTAGGTCGGTCCGATTTTCTTTTCGAAGTGGTCCCCTTGACCTGAAGCGGCAACTGGCCTTCAACGGTCTCAATCGTGAAGGAAGAAGACGAGTAGACTTGCAGGTGCCCGTCGGTGCATTCGGTCTTGTCGTTCTCATCTATATACGCATAGACGCAAGCGACATCGCCGAAAGCCTGCTTGACAGCATTGACCGCGTTCTGCTCGATTTTGCGATTGTCCAAGCTTCTCCTTACTGTTTTAGATCGTCAGCAAACCGATGTCAGGCATGTTTCTCACTTGACCTAACTGCCTCGCGATGAATCGCATGGCCCTAGAGGAAAAAGTCCCTCGCGCTCACGATGCGGATGCCGTCGATATCCGTGTCGTAGGAACCCTGCCTCACGACCACGATCTTCTCGTGGTTGTCTCGTATCGACTTCAGAGGGGCGATCTCTCGCTCCCTGGTCTCGCTTGCGAACATCTCGTCAGTCGCCTGCACGTAGAGCACGCGCCCGTCCTTCGTCGCGACGAAGTCGACTTCCTTGCCATAGAGCTTGCCCACATGCACGCTCCATCCTTCGTAGAGCAGCTGGAGATACACGGCGTTCTCGAACAGGCGGCCAGTATCCGTGACCCTATAGCCGGCCATCCAGGTCCGGAAGCCGGTGTCGACGATGTACTCCTTTGGGTTCGTCTTGAGGAGCGCCTTGCCGTGCAAATCGTAACGCGTGGCACGATAGAACAGGAAGGCCTCCTCAAGCGCACCCACATACGAGGAAACGGTCTTGTTCGTGGTCTTCGGCCCCGCAGAAGTTAACGCGCCGGCGATTCGACTCGACGAGCACTCGTTGCCGATGTTGTCCGCCAGGAATTCGGCCACATGGCGCAGCAGGGAAGGGTCAGTCACCGCACTTTTGCCCTTCCCGCGCTCACGGTTGACAATATCACGCACGGCGATGGCTTCGTAGACGCCGGACATGTACGCCGAGTGCTGCGCCTGGGTCGTCGAGAGGGATGCGATGGCTGGCATGCCCCCGTACTCAAGGTAACGAGTAAGCATGTCGTCGAAGAGAACGGGATCCCCCTCGGGAGTGAGAGCCACCGAAGTTCCCGATACGAACTCGATTCCGCAGAAGTCGGCGAACTCGGAGAAGGACAGAGGCAGCATCTTTACCTCTACGTAGCGCCCGGAGAGATAGGTGGCCAGCTCGCTCGAGAGAAGATACGCATTCGAGCCCGTGAGGTAGATGTCGCAATCGAAGTCGACCCTCATTGCGTTGACCGCATCCTGCCAGCCATCGATTCTCTGGGGCTCGTCTATGAAAACGTAGGTGCGACCCTTGTCCGACAGGCGCCCGCGAACGTAATCATAAAGCTGGTCCTCCGTCTTGATGCCCGTACCCTTGCTTTCCAGGTTGACGCTCACAAAGCCGCGGCCAGCGACTCCTTCAGACTCGATGGTCATCCTAATTAGATCGAGAAGGCTCGACTTGCCGCACCTGCGCACGCCCGTGATCACCTTGATGAGGTCGGTGTCACGGAAGAACATCGCCTCCTCGAGGTATCTATCGCGGTTCCTGAGTCTGCTACCCTTCAAAAGCTGCTCCTAAAACTCGAATCTGGTTACACTTTTAGGAGTATCGTAACCCCACGCCACAAGATGAGCAAAGAGCGCACCTCGAGACGGATCGACCAAGGGGATTACGCACCTGCCGGGAGGCAGGGCAGCTTGCTCGATCGACGCGGACTACCAATTGATAAACCCCAAAAGCCGGACCGCACGGCGGCGCTCGTTTCGCTAAATCGGCTTGATGGGATGGCGAATCACGGTCTTGAGCTTCGTCGCGGGCGGCTTGGACGTGATGTCGTAGCACACGCGGTTGGCACCGGGAACCTCGGCAACGATACGACCGGAAATGCGGGCCAGCACGTCGTAGGGCAGCTTGGCCCAGTCGGCGGTCATGGCATCGCTGGACTCGACGGCACGCAGGATGATCGGGCGCTGATAAGTGCGCTCGTCGCCCATAACGCCCACGGACTTGATGTCGGGCAGGACCGCGAAATACTGCCAGCAGCTGTGCTCGGAGTTGCGCTCGCCGGTCTGCTCAAACAGACGCTGGTTGTAGGCGTCGAGCTCCTCGCGCACGATGGCATCGGCGTTCTTGAGGATCTCGAGCTTCTCCTTGTCGACCGCGCCGATGATACGGATGGCCAGACCCGGGCCCGGGAAAGGCTGGCGGAACACGATATGACCCGGCAGGCCCAGCGCCAGACCGAGCGCGCGGACCTCGTCCTTAAAGAAGTGGTCGAGCGGCTCAATAAGGTCGAAGTGCACGCCCTCGGGGAACGGGATCAGGTTGTGGTGGCTCTTGATGGTGGCCGTCTTGCCGCCCGTCTTTCGAGCGCCGGACTCGATGATGTCGGGGTAAATGGTGCCCTGAGCCAGGTACTTGACCGGCTTGCCATCGGTCTCGAGCTGCTGCGCCACGGCGAAGAACTCTTTCCAGAACTGCGTGCCGATGATGCGGCGCTTCTCCTCGGGCTCGGTCACGCCGGCCAGAAGCTCGGCATAACGGTCCTCGGCGTGGACGTGGATAAAGTCGACGTCAAACTGCTTGGTGAAGACCTCCTCCACCTGCTCGGGCTCGCCCTTGCGCAGCAGGCCGTGGTTGATGAACACGCAGGTCATCTGCTTGCCCACGGCACGGGCACCCAGCGCAGCCACGACGGAGGAGTCGACGCCGCCGGACAGGGCAAGAATCACGCGGTCGTCGCCGACCTTCTCGCGAAACTCGGCCGTCATGGTCTCGACCAGGTTGTCCATGCTCCAGTTGGGCTCCAGACCGCAGATCTCAAACAGGAAGTTGCTCAGCAGCTGCTGACCGTACTCGGAGTGCTTGACCTCGGGGTGGAACTGCGTGGTGAAGATTTTGCGCTCTGGGCACTCCATGGCAGCAACCGGGCACACGTCGGTGCTGGCGGTAACGGTAAAGCCCTCGGGCACCTCGGAAACGGCGTCGCGGTGGCTCATCCACACGGTCTGCTCCATGGGCGTGGAGTTAAAGAGCTTGGCGCCGGCCGTGCGCGTGATGGTGGCGCGGCCGTACTCGCCCACCTCGGAGTGGCCGACCTTGCCGCCAAGCGTCACGGCCGTGATCTGATGGCCGTAGCAGAAGCCCAGGACGGGAAGGCCCAGGTCAAAGATGGCAGGATCGATGGACGGAGCGTCCTCGGCGTACACGGAAGCCGGACCGCCAGAAAGGATGAGCGCAGAGGCGTTCATCTCGCGAATCTCGTCGGCCGAGATGTCGCAGGGGACAATCTCGGAATACACGTTGAGGTCGCGGACGCGACGGGCAATGAGCTGACCGTACTGCGCACCAAAGTCGAGTACGAGGACCTTTGCGGAAGCCTTTTGATCCATGGTTCCCCCTCTTGTTGGCGGGGAGCCGGTGCCCACCCGCGTGAATGAACGAAAATAGCCTTCATAGTGTACACGTTATATGGGGTTTCTCGCCCCTCGCAGCCATCAGCGCACGGCAAACGCCATCCTTCTCATCGCCACGGGCGGCACCATCGCATCGACCGAGGACGGCAACGGCCTCTCCCCCGCCCTGACCGGTGAGGAGCTCGCCCAGAGCGTCCCCGAGATCTCGGGCCTCTGCGAGCTCGACGTCGTGCAGCCCATGAACATCGACAGCACCAACATGCGTCCCAGTGACTGGATGTGTATCCGCGACGTCATCGTCGAGGGTTATGCCGACCACGACGGCTTCGTGATTCTGCACGGCACCGACACCATGAGCTACACCGCGGCAGCGCTTTCCTATCTGATTCAGGACAGTCCCAAGCCCATCGTACTCACCGGCTCGCAAAAGCCCATGGGCAACCCTTTTACTGACGCCAAACTCAATCTGTACCAGAGCCTGCTCTATGCGCTCGATGAGCATTCGCACGACGTCTCTATCGTGTTTGGCGGCGTCGCCATTGCCGGTACGCGCGCCCGCAAGCAGCGCACCATGAGCTTTAACGCGTTCATTAGCGTCAACTATCCGCCCATTGCCTACATCCGCAACGACCGCATCGTGCGCAAC
>JAIHVJ010000136.1 GCA_022720335.1 Collinsella sp. | reverse complement strand
CCGTTAAAGCGGGGTTAATGTCAAGCACGGCGCCCAGTCATTGGGTAGTCATTGGGGACAGACTTAAATGACTGAAATCACTCATTGGGGACGGACTTATACTCATTGGGGACAGACTTAAATGAGTGCCCCGCCACCTGGCAGCTAGGGACGTTCCTTTCCTACCAGCAGGAAAGGAACGTCCCCGATGACTACTCTTGGACTTTGAGGGCTTCGGCCAGGCTCACGCGCTTGATAGAGCGCGTGTGCAGCAGCGCCACGACCAGGTAGGTCGTAAAGCCAATGCCGACGCATGCAGCCATGGACCAAGCGGGCACGTAGATCTCGATATTGCCGTTGTAGGCGAGCAGCATCGAGCGGAAGATGGCCGTCAGCGAGCCAATAATGACCGGCAGGCTCAGCACGAGCGACACCGCCACGCACAGTGTGATCGAGCGGATGTACAGATGCGAGATCTCGCTATCGCGATAGCCAAAGACCTTCATGTAGCTAATCGACCGGGCGCTATGGTCGATCACCGCCTTGGTCAGCAGGTACATAAACAGCAGGAAGATAAATACCGCGAGCCCGATCATCATGCCGATCATTTTGCTCATCATGCCGATGAACTGGTCGCCCACGGCGCGCATGTCGTCGGGCGTGGTGTCGCCGGCAAAGTAACGGGCATCGAGGTCGAGCTTCTCGTCGCTCACATAGCCGTTAAAGTAGGCGGCGTTGTTGTCGAACAGCTCGTTAAAGTCGTCGATACTCATATAGATATTCATGTCCGACTTGGAGCCCCAGGCACAGTCCTTGCCCGCGTACTCAAGGGAATAATGCTCGCCTTCGTACTTGTCGCCGAGCGTGACCTTCTGGCCCTCGCTCCAGCCAAACTTATCGAGCAGACCGCCGCCAAAGACGACGCGCCCATCGCCGACGTTGAGGTCTTTCCAGTAGCGCGAATCGGGCGAGATGCCGTAAACGGAAATCGTCTCCTGTCCATTACCATCGCCGCGGTCGTATTGCAACTGGTAAACGGCATATTTCTCGGCCTGCGCGATTGCGCCCGCGCCGTTGTCGGTCGTATTGACCGGGTGGATTTCGTCGTTGTCAGTGTCGATCTTAGAGGCCTTGTCAATCAGGTCGATAGCCTCGTCGCGGTTGCAGCCGAGGGCATCGGCAAGGTCATCGAGGCGCGCATAAAGCGCATCCTTCTTGTCCTGAACCTTGGCGAGCGCGTCCTGCGCTGCGGCTAAACCCTCGGCAGACGGGGAACTGGTCGCGGCATCGGCAGCCGCCTGCGCGGCATCGACCGCGTCATCGAGTTCGTCATCCGCATCCTGGGCGGCAGTGAGCAGCGAACCGTCGACCGACTGCAAGCGCTCGAGTGCCGACCACTGCTCGCGCTCCTCGGCGGTGCCTTCAAGCTCCAGCGGAGCCTTGAGCGTGTACTGATGCTCGGCGACCAAACTCGTCTCCAGGTTGTCCGCGTAGTGCGTCATCGTGGGCAGGATCGCCAGGCCAAAGAGCAGCAGCAGCGACGCAAACGCGATACCCACGAAGAGTGTGGCAAAGTTGCCCAGATTGCGTAGGAAGATGCGCAGGCGGAAGCGCGAGACAAAGCCCATGCGCTCCGGCAGCTGAAAACCGCGCTTGGTGCCCGACTTGCCGCCCGCCTCGTGACGGAGAAACTGCAGCGGCGTCTTTCCCATCTTGCGGAGCAGGCCCACCAACGTAATGAGAATGAGCGCAGCGGCGGGAACCACGGCGCACTTTACAAAGATCTCCCAGCTCCAGTACACCTGGAAGGGCGGCAGGCTGTACGAGCCGTAATAGAGGCCGCGCATGGGCTCGGTAAAGAACGCAATGCCGAGCGCGGTACCCAAAAGCGCCGCGAGCACGCCCACGATGGCGGGAAGCGCAAGGTAGTGCAGCACGATCTCGCGACGGCGATAGCCGCTGGCGAGCAGCGTGCCGATAATGGCGCTCTCCTCCTCGATGGTGGCGTCGGTAAGGACCACAAAGACAAACGCCATGATCACGATGATGATGTCGAGCAGCGTCGTCCACATCATAGAGTCGCCGTCCACATCGTCGCGCGCATAGCCAATGCCCTGGTTGGAATCGGCATCGGTCAGGTCGTCCACACGCGCATCGGCATCCGTCAGCGCCTCGACCATATCCTGCTCGGCATCGATACGGTCCGCGGTGGAGAGGTCGCGGTCGTTAAAAGTAAAGGAGTAGGTGTAGGCGGGCGCGCCGCCGGCGTCCTCGAGCGCGGCAAAGCCGGCATCGGTGACCTCGGCCACGCCATAGGTGATGGTGTTCACCGTAAAGTCCGAGTTGTTGAGGAACAGCGCCTGGCTATCGGGCTGCGTCATGATGCCGCAGATGGTGTAGATGCGGCCCTCCAGCTCGACCTTATCGCCCACGGCAAGATCGTTGTTGGTGGCGAAGACGCGGTCGATGGCCACCTCGTCATCCGCGCGGGGCTGCTTGCCTTCGCAGTAGGACGCGATATCGACCTTGGTGCGGTGCACGTAGGTGCGCAGGGTGCGCTTGGTGCCGTCGTCGCCGGACGCCTTTTTGATGATGGCGTCGATGGAGAAGTTCTTGTAGAGCGTGACGCCGCCGACGTCCTTAGCCGCGTCCTCGGCGGCTTTGAGCTGGTCGTCGGTGGCCTCAAAGGAAGTGGTTACGCGGCCGTCCTCAATCGTGTACGCATCGCGCATGTCGTCGATGAGGCAGCCGATGGAGTGCGCGGCGAGCAAAAAGCCCGACGTGAGGGCGATACTTCCACACATAAGCAGGAAGATGCCCAGGTATTTACCGATATTGCGACGCAGCTCGCGGGGGAGTCGTTTTGCGAGAGGCGACATGGCGTCGCCTACCAATCGAGCTCGGCGGCCGCGACCGGCGACTCGTTGAGCTCGTCCTCGACGATGCACCCGTCGCGCAGGCGCAGCACGCGGTTGGCCATGCGGGCAATGGCAGCGTTGTGGGTAACGATGATGACGGTGCAGCCGTAGGTGCGGTTGACGTCTTCCATGAGCTGCAGGATTTCCTTGGATGTCTTGTAATCGAGCGCGCCCGTTGGCTCGTCGCACAGCAACAGGCCCGGGTTTTTGACGAGCGCGCGGCCGATGGCGCAGCGTTGCTGCTGACCGCCCGAGACCTGGCGCGGGAACTTGTTGCGGTGCTCGTAGAGACCCAGCGAGCGCAGCAGGTCATCGACATTGAGCGGGTTTTTGGACAGGTGCGCCGTGACCTCGATGTTCTCCTTGATGGTGAGGTCGGGCACCAGGTTGTAGAACTGGAAGACAAAGCCCAGCTCGCGGCGGCGATACTCGCCCAGATCGGCGGGCTTGAGCGTCGTCAGGTCGCAGCCGTCCACCATAATGGAGCCGCCGTCGGCGTCCTCCAGGCCGCCGATCAGGTTGAGGAATGTCGATTTGCCCGAACCCGAGGGGCCCAGCATAACGCAGATCTCGCCGCGGTTGATGGACGTGTCGATGCCGTCGAGCACCGTCAGGCGCGCGTCGCCGTCGCCGTAGTGCTTCTTGAGCCCCTTGACCTGGACGTAGGCTTGCTTCGTCGTCATGCTATCCCCTATTGTTAGCCTCATACTACTTTATGAGCGTAATAGTAAACCATGGCGAACTATTTTTGTGTGACGAGCGCAACTTTTTCCAAACTAGTCACTGGGGACGTTCTTAAATGACTAGCCGCAAGGGACACCCTTTCGCCACCCGGCAGTTAGGGACGTTCCTTTCCTGCCGGCAGATGGGGACAGTCCTTGCCGGCCCGGCCGGCGAGCCGGCGAATCGGCAAAGACTGCCCCCGATGACTAGGCGGTCGTTTAAGACTGTCCCCAATGACCACTCTTGGTCGTTTAAGTCTGTCCCCAATGAGTACCCAGTGACTAGGTGGCTAGGCGCGGGACTTGGCGCGTGCGAGGGCCAGGCCTGCGGCGGCGATGGCCATGGCAAAGAGCGCCGTGACGCCCAGGTCGCAGGCGATGTCGCCCAGCACGGTGGACGTCAGGTCCGCGGCGAGCGCCTTGCCGATCGCGTCGTTCACCCAATATGTCGGCACAAAGTGCGCCACGGTCTGCACGGCCGGGCCCATCAGCGACAGCGGCATCCAGGCGCCGCCCAAAAACGTCATGAGCATGCCGAGCAGGTTGCCCACACCGTTGAGCAGCTCCTCGCGCGCGCCCAGGCTCGAAAGCGCAAAGCCAACGGCCAGCGGCGTGCACGCCAGGGCAAACGTCGCCGCCAGTGCCAGACACACGCGACCCACGCCGACCTCGACAACCGCGCCGGCAAAGCCCACGACGCCCATCATGCTCGACACAAACCAGATGCAGACGGTGAGCACCGCGGCAGCCGCAAACACGGCAAGCAAACGCTGGCGCCCGGAGATTGGGCCGGCCTCCATGCGGCGCACGCGCTCGGGCTCGTTCATGCCCGAGAACACCAGCCCCACCGACACGATGACAGACGAGATGATCGCGTACGCACCAAAGTTGAAATACGACTCGAGCGTGGCGGCGGCTGTCGAGTCGACCTTGACCTGCTCGATCTCGACCTCGGCACGCTTGGTGGCCGCATGTTCGGCAGCCTTGGCGACGTCGCCGTTGGAGGCAGTGGGCTCAAGCGCGGCCGCAGCACCCGCGAGCGAGATCCAGCGCGAGGCCTCGGCAGACGAAAGCGCTGCCGCCATGGTGCCGGAACCATAGGTCACGTCGAGCTTGGGCAGGGCCTCCCCCGCACGGGCGGCTGCAACAAGATCGTCCTCAAACCCCTCCGGGATAAAGAACACGCAGTCGGCGCTGCCCTTGGCGCTGTTGCTCTTGGATAGCGCGTCCGCAAGGTCGTAGGTGTCGTCGCCATGAATACGCCCATGAGCGAGATGAACACCGTATAGATGAGCAGGTAGAACGGGTGCGCCAGCGCCATGCGAAGCGCGGTCTTAAAGGTGCTCATAGCGGCTCCTTCCAAAGATCAGCGTGGCGGCGGCAACGAACAGCAGCGCCATAAGGACCAGCGCGCCGGCGCGAACGGCAAAGGGGCTCAGGTCCTCAAAGAAATACAGGCGGTTGAACATGTCGCAGATGAGCTTGACGGGGTTGAGCCAGCACTCGGCCGGGCAGGCGCGGGCAACGTCGTCGGCAAGTGCCATCGCCGGCTCGCCGTAGAGGCCGGCGAACAGGGCGCACGTGGTGGCAAAGCCCGTGAGGATGCCCGACTTGGACGCCTTGCCGCCCTTAACGGGAAGCGTGCCCACAAAGAGCCCCAAGCCCGTGGCGGCAAGCGCGGATGCAGCACCGCCCAGCAGGCACAGCCCCTCGCGCCCGCCAAAGTCAACGCCAACGACTAGGCGCACGTAGCTAATCGCGACCGCCATCGAGGCAAAGGAAACCAGCCACGAGCCGACAAAGATGCCGGCTAGCGACGCCGTCTTGGAAAGACCGCCCACACAGCGACGCGCACCAAGGCCCGACAGATTGGGCTGCAGATCGACGACGCTCAAGGCGGCAAACTCGGCAGACATCATCGCGACCAGGCCAAAGAGCGCGTAGTAGTAGACGACCGTACCATCGGGCGTGGTGCGTGTCAGACTTACGCGGCGGGTGCCACCCTCGAGCGACAGGGCGCGCGCAACCGCCTCCGGGTCGGCGAGCGCCGCCGGGTTGTCTTGGGCAATCTGGGACATGAGCTCGGCATTTTGTGTATACGAGCTTGCCACCGTCTCCAAAATGCTGCGGTCGGTGAGCACCGACGAGGCGCGCGAGTTGTCATAGCTCGAAAGCAGCGTGAGCTTGGGCGTGCCCGCGTCGTCGACCGTATAGATGCCCGCGACCTCGCCGGCCTTAAGCGCACGGTTCGCATCGGCTGCATCGTCGCACTCGTGGATCTCGAGCAGCTGGTCGTCGCCCTCCTTGGCAAGCGACGTCGCCACGTCCTTAAAGGTCGAGGCGTCCCAGGTCCCATCCGCTACGACGGCTACCGGCACCGGGTCGACCGTGCCGTCGGAGCTCAGATTCGCAAACATAAACATGAACATCGTGGAAAGCGCGACGGGAAAGACCGCGCCCCAAACCCACGTGCTCGGCCGGCGCAGCAGCGTCTTGACCGTAATGATAATGGTGTTGAACATGGCCGCCCCCTAGTCGCGCAGCTCGCGGCCGGTGATCTCGAGGAACACGTCGTTGAGGGTCGGCGGCTCGCCCGCCGTCCATGATCATGATGCGGCTGCAGATCTGCTCGACTTCCTCCATGTAATGGCTGGTATACACCACCGTGGCGCCCTCGTCGCGCAGGCGGCAGATGCCCTCCAGGATGGCGTTGCGGCTCTGCGGGTCGACCGCCACCGTGGGCTCGTCAAAGAAGATGAGCTCGGGCTTGTGCGCGATGCCGCAGGCGATGTTGAGGCGACGCGCCAGGCCGCCCGAGAGCTTACCGGGGCGGAACTTGGTAAAGTCGCCCAGCCCGACAAAGTCGATCGCCTCATCCACCAGCGCGCGACGGCGCTTGCGGTCGTTAACGTAGAGGCTGCAGAAATAGTCGATGTTCTCGCGTACCGTGAGCTCGTCAAACACCGCTACCTGCTGCGGCACCACGCCAATGCGGCGCTTAAGGTCGTAGCGGGCGGGCGTCATGGGCTCGCCGAACAGCTCGATGGTGCCCTTGTCGTAGGCAAGCAGTTGCAGGATACAGTTGATGGACGTGGTCTTGCCCGAGCCGTTGGGGCCGAGCAGACCAAAGATCTCGCCGGGGGCGATGTTCAGGTTAAAGTGGTCGAGCGCAATAAGATCGTCGTAGCGCTTGACGAGGTTTTCGACGTGGACGATGTCAGTCATGAGGCGGCCCTTCTGTTGATCGCGGCCCGGTACGATTGCATCATCGCAGGAGCGGACGGCGCGCACCAGTGAGCTTTGTCACGAGTGCGGGGGCTCGGTCGCGTGGCACGCTGACGCGACCGCCCCACCGTGCGGGAGGAATGTCACGGTTGCGCTAGGCGGCCCCTCCACCACGCGCAGCTTCGCGTACAATACCCGTATGAACAGGCTTTTCGACAAATCGATCGTGCTGGCGTGCTGTATTGCGGCCGCCATGGGTCTTGCCGTGGACGCTCGTCTGGTTGTGGCGTTTTGCCTTGGCATTATTGCCACCTCGCTGGCCGAGGTCACACAGGGGAAACGCACCCGACGCGCAAGCGAGGCAGCGAGCTACGTCTGCATCATCGCGGCTGTCTTCGTGCCGCCGTTTGTGCCGTTTGCACCTCTCGCTCTCTATGACATCGCGCGACGCGTGCGCCGCGAACACGCCTGGGTCGCGCTGGGCATTGGCTCCGTCTTTGCTTTTGCGCTTGTCGCGGACCTTCGCGGCGGCGCGCTCACCACCCGAACGCTCCTGCTGACCGCCATCCTTTCGGTTGCTGCCACCTTGCTATCGCTACGTACCGCCCAGCTGGAGCGCGAGCAACAGCGCATGCGCCGTACCCGCGACGAGCTGCAAGAACGCGCCCTGGCACTCGAGGCACGCAACCGCGACCTCGCCGACCGCCAGGACTACGAAGTCGAGCTCGCGACGCTCGCCGAACGCGCCCGCATCGCGCGCGAGATCCACGATAACGTCGGGCACCAGCTCACGCGCGCCTCACTGCAGGCCGAAGCCCTGCGCGTGGTTCACGCCGACGA
>JAIHVJ010000470.1 GCA_022720335.1 Collinsella sp. | reverse complement strand
CTCAAAATCCTTCGCCTGCATGGGGCGGTAGTAGAGGAAGCCCTGAGCGTAGCGGGCGCCCATTTGTCGTAGCATGTTCGCCTGCTCATTTGTCTCGACGCCTTCAACCACGACGGGCAGATGGAGCGACTGCGCCATCTCGAGCATCGATGACACGATCTGCGCGCTGCGGCCTTGATCGCGGTCGGTGGGCACAAAGGTGCGGTCGAGCTTGATGACGTCGACGTTGACGTTCTTGAGCATCGCGAGCGTGGACTGGCCGGTGCCAAAATCGTCCATGTAGGTCGAGAAGCCACGGGTGTGCAGATCCGCGGTCAGCTTATCCACGGCCTCGGACTCTCCGGTATAGGCGGTCTCGGTGATCTCGATGTGCATGAGTTCGGGCGGCAGGTTGTACTGGGCGGCGAGCGACCCCATATGCTCGGCGACATCGCAGGCAAGAATGTCTACGCGCGACACATTGAGGGAAATCGGAACCACGCGAAGTCCTCGATTGAGGCGCTCGCGGAGCCACATGGCGACGCCCTGCCAAACATATTTGTCGAGCGTCACTACAAAGCCGCTTTCCTCGAGTGCGGGGATAAACGTTGCGGGCGAAATGAGAGAGCCCCTCATTGGAGTCGATGGGGTAAACGCCCATGGACGGCCAAAAACCTACGCCGTCATCATGCCTGGCTACTGCCTCGCGAACGCGGTTGTAGATTTGATGGACGGTGTTGTGCTCAAAGGGGATGAGTATGCAAAAGTCATCTTGGCCCCAGTACCCTGCGATGCCCATATCGGCATTCTCGATATCCTTGAGGACCGTGCCCACATCGGCGAGCATGCAGTCGCCTTCGGCCTGGCCGTGCCATTCATTAAACAGGCGCATGTGGCCCATGTCGACCGTGGCGATGCACCAGGTGCCGTCGCGCCTTGCCTCGAGAAATGCGTTGGCGCGCCGCATGAACTCGCTGGGTCGATAGAGGCCCGTGAGCGAGTCGATGCGTTCGGCGATGGCGCTTTTGCGCTCCGCCTCGGGTATGGGGAGGCTGTCGTTGGGAACAAGCCCGCCGGCCGTGCGAAGGCGACGGTCGAGTTCGCCTAAAACGGCGGTCGCTTGATGGGTTAAGTGCTCGTAAAAGGCCGGGACGACAAGGC
>JAIHVJ010000135.1 GCA_022720335.1 Collinsella sp. | reverse complement strand
GTAGTAGATCATGGGCTTGTCGTAGACCGGCAGCAGCTGCTTGGAGGTCACGAGTGTGAGCGGGTACAGGCGCGTGCCGGACCCGCCGGCGAGGATGATGCCTTTCATATCCTAATCCAATCTAGTTGAATAACATTTACTAATGCTTAAGCCTGCTCAAACGCGAAGCAACGTTTTTCAATTCAGAATGATTAAGTAAAAGATAGCCAACATAAACTATCGAATAAAGGAGTGCCGCCACTCCACCGGGCATGAGCTCGGTAAATAAGACGAAGGCAACTGTAAGCAAAATCTCCTGGAACGGCCTGGACGAGCCCGGAGCACTTAACCTTTCATTTAAATATAGTTCAGACCACAGCGACCTTCCGATAATGCAGATTACAGCGCCACAGAGGACTGCATCGAGTGAATCGAGAGCGAGGACACCGAATACCGAAAAAACAGTGCTGCAAATAACGGCAACGATATTCAACTTCAGGAGCAGTTGTTCTTTACGAAGAACCTTGAAATAGGTAGTGCAGCAAAGGCTCATCTTTGTATTAAAGACGCATATCGGGAGTAAGAGCGCAAAATATCTAAGGCTCTCGGCATACTGAGGAAGCCACGCCCCCAAAAACCAAACCATAGGGAAATAGAACAAATAGATTGCAGGGAAAATGAGCTCGATAGCATTTCTTATGCCAATGTAAAAACGAACCCTCTCCTCATCAGAGCCTGTCCTAAGAGCAGGAAATAAGACCATGCTCGCCTGCGAGACGAAAGTGATAAAGAAATTGACCAGAGAGAGGGAGAAAGAAATTTTCGCAAAGGCGACGATTCCCCAAAAATGATCGATAAGAAACCTGGAAACGCCGAGAATCAACGTGTCGGCGATGTTCGCAATCATCAGCTTTACGCCGACGACGATACTGTGGATACCGTCCTTAAGCGCGTTGCCAAAAGACATCGATTTAGCTCGAAGGATATCCCTACCCATCCAAGAGCAATAAATGAGCGCGATGATCTTCGAAACGAGATACGCGTAGACATAGGGGTGGTAGTCCGAAACCTTTAGTCCAATTAGAACAAGAAGCGGGGCCAGAAACACCAGCCTATCCAGCATAGTGGAAAACGAGAACAGCTTAGTCTCGTTCATTGCCTGGAAAACAAAGCCAAGATAGCTTGTCAGATTATAGACGACGGTGTAAAGCGCGAAAGACGCGATAACAAAGACTCGATTTGCATCATCGACGAGAGGCATCGAAACAAGGGTGATGCCAAGGCAGATAAGCGCCTGGAAACAAGCGCCGAAGATATATTGAGACTTGATCGAGCTCTTATCGATTTCCTCACGAGAGAGACCGCCGTTGATCAGGTATACACCATCGTTCAGGCCAAGGTGGAAAAAGCCAGAATAGGTCGTATAGAACATGAACAGCTGCCAATAACCATAATCGGCAACTCCAACGATTTTCGGCACTAGCAGCGACATGACAACGCTAACCGAAAGAGAAATAAATTGTGCAGCAAACGCAATCATGGTATTGCGTGCAATAGACGAATAATTCATTTAACCTCGTTTGATTGGACTATCAACATTGGTTTACTCAGAGATCAAAATAGGATCTGATTCACACGAATCCGAACGCCGAGTACTCGCTCTACCCAGGACGAGCCCACAGGTAACAAACAAGATGACCGTTGGCACCCACCAACCAAGCTCGCAGTAAAACATAAGCTCCGCGCAGCATACACACGACACAGAAAAGAGAACTAGGTCAAGGTCACAATCCGACCTGAACGAGCTTATGCCAGCCGAAATAAGCAAGATCACAAAACTACAAAGTCCCAGCAACCCGTATTCATACAGCATTGCGAGAAAACCGTTGTCCACCGTAGAGAAACCGCTAATTTCAACAGTCGTTTCCAGCATAGACAGACGACTGCTGCCGTAACCATTTCCAGTTAGCCAAAAAAATGGTTTACTGAGAAATCTGTGAAAAATAAACTCAATAGCTCCGGAGCGCTGGCTGTACGAAACATCAGTTCCGAGCTCATTAAAACGAGATTCCACAACGCTAAACAATCCAAACCTGTAGAGCATATAAACAAGCAACAATAAAATTGGAGTTAGAATCGCGATTCTATTCCATTTGGAATACTCAGGATCCTTTAGTTGGAAGATCAAGTACACCGATGTCAAACCAACAGCAATAATCCATGCGCTGCGGCTCTTTGTCAGCAGCAAAGCGACTATAAGAATGACAGAGAATAAAAGTCGCTTCATCTGGCTCGTCTCCAATTTATAGTTAATCACCAATGCAATGACTATCATCTGACCGAACACAATTGCATGGCCGAAAAAGCTACGCAAACGATACAACGATGGGTTAGTTATCGTTATAGCTTGCATAAAAGAAAAAGAACCGCTTGTAACTAATCGTTGGCCTAAAACAATTTCAAGAACAAAGCTAAATAGGCAGGCGAACACGGCTACATTGCGAAGCATAAGCAATGCAGCCCTAATCCAGTCATCGTTCTTTTCTTTGCCGTAAATATAACCAAGCAGAATGCAAAAGAAATACGAGCAGACCGTAAGGAGGGATTCACTCTTGCTTTGAGACGTAAACACAATGGCAGAAAAGAAAATAATCGCACCCATCACGACAACTGGAACGGCGTTATCTAATAGCACTTTATAGAGGCGCCCAGAAAGAACTTCTTTGAAAACGAGCAATCCTAGAACAGCAAAAAATAGTCCTTTAACTGGAGAAATAACGCTTAGGATTGCGCCAAAAATCAAAATAGTGAATTCGTTAGCGAATAGCTCAAGCATTCTCAAGCACATCCCTATCTCAGCAACACGAGATTTCTTGTCAATATGTCGCATCTCAGTTGCATTAGAGTCATGCCTGCGGAACCGAATCAAGGGCTGATTAAGAAGTCTGAGGGTCCCCTTCAGCAGCGAGAAGCGCCAAAGCATGCCATCGTGGGCGAAATCATCCTGCCAATATGGCATGATTTCCCTTATAAAATCCGATTTAACGGCATACGAACATCCGGGGCGCCTTACCGACATAAATTTACTATCGAAAACCGGGGCCTCCAAATCATCCAGAGGCCTAGAATTATCGACAGCACCATAGACTGTTACCTTTTTACCGCCGTTCTCATAAAACGGCTCGACGGCGCAGCAAAGAACGTCGATAGAGGGGTCCTTCTCGATGATTGAGGACATTACAGCAATTTTATCGGGCTTCCAGATATCATCCTGGTCGCACGGGAAGACGATGCCGTCATCTATAGATGCAAGGTCGAGAAGCCGCTTGAAGCTCATGCGCCAGCCGAAATTCGAGCTGTTCTTGTAGATGGTCCAATTATCGAGCCCATGCTTCTCAATATATTCGCCAATGAGATCGAATGACCCGTCTGTTGAGCAATCATCCGCAATCAGCACTCGGTCCGGAGACGCTGTCTGGAGTCTTAAGCTATCTAGCTGCTCAGTAAGATATCGCGTGCCGTTGTAAACTGACATCACAACCGTAACCATTAAAATCCTTCATCCAATTAATGCTCAGCCATTAGCTGATCGTAAATACCGATAAGACGTTCTACATACGCGGTCTTTTCGAGGTAGCTGAAGTCCGCCTTCTCAACTGCCACCCTGTAACGCGAGTAAACATCGGGATCGAGCATATTCACCATTGCGGCGGATAGCGACTCGACATTGCCCGCACTGAAGACCTCGCCGAAACCTTTCGACCTCACAAAGGAGGCAGCGTCGCCGACATCAGAGACGATACACGGCAGACCGGCAGCAATCATGGCCTCATAGGCGACAAGCCCGAACGTCTCTCGCCAAACCGAGGGCATAACGATTGCGCGTGACCGCGTCATGACGGAAAGCACCTTGTCATGGGGCAGCGCGCCCATGAAATTGATATCCGGATAGCTGTCCGATAGCCTCTTCAATTCGGTACCGCCGCCGATTACGATAGCGTCAACACCGGCCCTACTGGCGGCTTCGCAAAATAAATCGCAGCCCTTTTCGGGGCTCAGTCGACCAACGAATAGATAAGCCGCGCAATCTGCATCCAATCCATGTTGGATTTTGCTCGCATCGACGTAATTCAAGCAATCGAATCGCCCGGCTTCCCATGCTAGATTGGGCTCAATCAACCGACGGCTGGAATCAGAAACGAAAGCAACCGCCGGACGCAGGGCCCTCAAGACATAGTCCTGTACAGAAAAGCGAACGGATCGATACAGTTTTTGGGCATATGAGCGCTTGTCGCAGCTGTGAAGCATGCACCTCAATGAACCAGGGGCGATTCCGCAGTTGCAATGATTCACATAGTCGTAAAGCCCACCGTTGGAACAAACGAGGAAGTACTCATGGGCTGTAATCAGGCACTTGAACCCCCGTCGCCCTATGGCTCTGAATATCGAGGGAGAAAGGGAGTGTGTCCAAGAGTGAACGTGGACGACCGTCGCCTTCGGATCGAGCTGCTTCAGCAGATCATCCAGCGCAGCTCCCGAGCGCCTGTTCCAGATGCCCTGGACAGCGCCGGAGACGCCCCCGTTCAGGACGTCATTCTGCCCGCAATTGACACAGGCAACCCCCATTGCGATTTTTGAAGCTCCGCCCCCGATATGGGGACGGTCGCAAATCGTTATCACTGTGGTGAAGTTACTCATGCACGGTCCTAGGTTTGATAGATCGGACAAGCCGCTTTACACGCAGGCGCAACGACGGGGGGAGCAGCATTTTCAGACGGTCGAAAAGAGTCGCATTCGGCGCCAGAACGGAATCAAAGACTTGTGATCCTGTAGCCTCGAACTGCTTGATAACGGCATCGCGTCTCTCCTCAAGATCCGAGCGCTTATTGGGATCTTCATGCAGCAGCACATCGTCCGGGGCAAGGCCGTTGTTAGAGTAGGCGACGCGATCGCTTATTTCATCAATCAGTTTTGCCCCGCGCTCGGTCTTCACGATAACGGCCGAGACACCCTTCTCGGGATGACTGCAGCCTTGGACAGACTCAGAGCACCAGGAATCACCGAGGATGATGTCGGCAGGACTGTCGCACCCTCTGAAAGGACAGCCGTAGCAAGACGATCTGCTGATCAGGCCTTTGATGTAGGAACCATAAAACGGATCGAATGCAGCGGGCCTCTTTATAATCCTGCCGTCGGATAACTCGATTTTTATGTTATGGCCCCATCCGAATTTCGATTTATCCCTAAAGGTCAAGGCAGTGACATCAGAGTTCTCCCGGAGCTCGAGCCAGTCAACATAGGAACGAAGCATGGAAGAGCTCGGTACCCCGTGGCAAACAACGCTAACGGCAGTCAGCCCATCCATCGGTTTCCCCAGAAAGAGACGAAGGGCGGAAACCTGACAAGGAGTACCGCTGAAGAGGACTCGCTTGCCGGATTTGAGATCGCTGAGCACTTCGGGATACGATTCGCTAGCATCGCTCTGGACATATTTGGACTTTTGCAGGAGCGCGATATCGGCAAGCTCGGATATACCGATATGCCTGACGTGATCGACGCCATCCCAGGCGGCGCCGTAAACACGCCCGCCGTCCGAAAGCACCCGCTTCGCAAGAAGGGAGAAGACGCCGCCGGACGAACTTTGCGCGAGCTCGTCCGGACCATCGCTCTGCAAGACAGCGGCGCGAATGGCCTCCGAGTCCGCGTCGACTTGGTTTTCCGCCGGGCAGGTACACAGACAAAGACCGCAGGAGGTGCATCTCGCTGCGTCCACCACGGGGTATTCAAAACCGTCGGGCGAGGTACGCATAGTAATAGCGGAAAAGGGGCATTTGGCCGCGCAAGCTCCGCAACCAAAGCAGGCCCGGTGAGAAACTGTGTCGATGTTCTTGCTCAAGCTAACTTCCCCCTATTGCTCAAGAGCATCCAAGAGCCATTTTTTCGAAAACATGATGAGCGACTCCACGTCGGACAGTCGCTTCTCATAGCCCTCGATTTCCGTGGCGTTCATGTGGCTGTCATAGCCATCGAGCAGACGATCCTCGGTATTCGAGAGCCTCGAGAGGCTCTCGACTCGAGAATTCTGAGAGCGTTTGTCGGTCTCCTCAAATCTCTTGAAGCAGTAATAGTCTTTGCGGAAAATTTGAGAAAACAGCGTACCGTGCAGCGAATCGGTTAACACGAACCGCGCGCTCGCCAGATACGCAAGCCATTCATCGGGACCAAGCCCGTAACGCGGATTGAGCTGCTCGTCAACCGCATTTTTACCTGAACCGACAAGCGTCACGACCTCGCAGCCGAGCTCTTTTGAAATCGAATCGACAGCCTTCCTGTAAAACGGCCTATTCCCAAGGAAATAGCAGACGATTTTCCCAGGCTCAGGACATTTACCATCGATGAGCGGGGCCCAGTCTTCCTTCGACAGGAGCAGAACAGGGTCCACAACTTGTGAAGGGCGCTCGAGACCGAGGGATTCGACGAAATCAGCGCCTGCGTCTTCACGAACAGACACGGAACTGAACGTTTTAATCAGATTGGTAATGATCTTTTTCTTCCTCTGTGTGGTGCTCGTGACACCAAAGCTGGGCGCATACGCGATTCTCTTATCGCTGTCACTTAGAAAGGAGAGATAGAAATTCCTATTCAATAGATAAGGAGACCAGATTTGATCAGATCCGTCATGTTCCTTCTTGCGATTGAATAGCTCGCGTGCTTTGCCAGCAAATAAATCGAAGGAGTTCCGGTTGATCGCCCAGTTCAGTAGCTTTTCTTTAACGCAGGGAAGATAATCGGCGTCAACGACGTCATGTCCCTCTGCCCTCAGAAACTGCTGCAGGGCATAAGCCTGAAGCAACGTACCGAAATTTTGATTATGGAGCCACGTTAAAATACAAATCTTCATTAATTCACCGTTTCAAATAACTTCAGATAGTACTCTTCAAGCTTGGGCGCTGCCCTAAAGATGTCATAAGATTCAAACCCCAGAGATGCTTGGGAATCGGAACGATTAACGACATCTGTGCGTGTGGTAAGGATCGCATTGGACCAGCCCTCAACGCCTGCACCCAACGGAACGAAGCTGCACCGACCGGATAGCGCGACCTCGTTGGGGACCCTCTCAGAGCAGATGCACGGGAGACCGGAGGCCTGGGCCTCAATCGCGACCATTCCGAGGCCCTCGTACAAACTAGGGAGAACGAATAAATCAAGCGCCTGATAGACGTCCTGTACATTGGAAATCTGACCGAGAAAACGCACCGCTGACGCAATTCCCAGCGAGCGCGCCTTTTCCTCCGCCTGCGGTCTCAACTTTCCATCGCCGCAGATAACAAGGATGGAATCAGGATTCTGAGCATAAACCGCCTTGAAAACATCAAGCAAAAACAGCTGATTCTTCTGGGGGATGAACCTACCGATATTCCCCAATACCAGAGTATCGTCCTGCGCTCCAAGCCCAGCACGTTGCTCATTCCTAATCGATCGATTGAAAGAAAAACTACTCAAATCGATAGCATTATTAAAGACGGTAAAATGGGATGAGCCGAACAGCCATTTACCGGCATACTCAGTACAGGCCGCCAAATCAGTTGGATACCCTGTCGAAAACAGTTTCAAAAAGCCTTTAAGGGCATTTTTTGCAAACTCGCCTTTGCCACTCGTCGAGTGGCTGTGGGCGATACGCACGGGCACCCCTGCCTTCTTCGCGGCGCGAAGCGGAAAGACGGAAAGCGCATTAATGTGGCTATGTACTATCTTCCATCCTTCTAGCTTAAAGAGGCGCTGGAGCTCTCGCTGATATTCAATCACATGCTGGTAGGGTGGAATCTCAAAAACTCGACCGCCGAGCGATTCAATCTCTTCACGCGGAACAAGTGTCGAATCTGAGTCGACAAGGAAATCGAACTGTACTTTACTTCGGTCAATATGGCGATAATAGTTCATGACAACTGCTTCGACGCCGCCGCCAACCATCTTGCCAACGACCTGGGCTACCCTAATCGGTTCAGTCATCTAGCAAGCACCGCCACCGGTAAAGACTTCAACAACGGTGAGCGCCACGATTTTCAGGTCAGTGATAGGACCGCGCTTGGCGATGTACTCAAGGTCACGTCGCACCATGCCGTCGAAATCGGTGTCGTTGCGGTCCGTCACCTGCCACCAGCCGGTGATGCCCGGCTTCACGGCCAGGCGCTGCAGGTCGTACTCGGTGTACTCGGCCACCTCGTCGGGCAGCGGCGGGCGCGGGCCCACGACGGACATCTGGCCCAGGAACACGTTGACGAACTGCGGGAACTCGTCGATGGAGTGCTTGCGGATGAACCTGCCGATCCTGGTGACGCGGGGGTCCTCCCTCATCTTGAACATGGCGCCGGCAATCTCGTTCTGCCCCTTTAACTCGGCGAGGCGCTCGTCGGCGTCTTTGTACATGCTGCGGAACTTCCACATGCGGAAGGTGGTCAGGCTGCCGTCGGGGCGGGTCTGGCCAACGCGGATCTGGCTGTAGAAGGGACTGCCCTCGCTCTCCAAGCGGATGAGCGCCGCGAGCACCAGGCTGGGCACCGCGATGACGACGAGCACAGCACCGCTGAACACGATGTCGAAGGCGCGCTTGACGGTGCGGTAGGCCAGGCGCGAGCGATCCCAGTCCATGATGGATTGCATGGCCTTGTAGCGGCCGGCGCCCTCACGCCGGTCCATGGCCTGAGCAATGAGCGCCGCCCCCACGGGCGCATTGCTCTCTGTTACTTCTTTAGCAGTCACAGTCAAACCTACGTCCCCGTTCCCCAGGGATCCCCCAATCGGTAAATTCAAAAATGCGAACGAATAGCTGGCGCAACGTCTCCCTTACGTTTTGCTGGGAACATCGAGCGGTAGCAGCTCCCTAAATGTGGAGTCACCCTCGCCCACGTCTACCAGGCACCAGCGCTTATGACGGTCGATCTTCTTTACGCGGGCCTCTTGCCCCACCAAGGGACCCTGCTCTATGTGCAACACGCCGTCTTCTATGCGCGCGACGCTGTTGCGCACCACGCCGTCGTCGTCCAGAACGCTGCGGTACCAATCCTGCGCATCGTCCGGCATGGGCATGTACGCCCGCTCCCTACTGCCGGCGATGCGACAGCCAAAGCTCAACTGGGCCAAAGCCCTATCGAGCGCGGCGGCATCGTGCGTGGCAACGAAGAAATATTCCTTGTACATGGGCTTGGTTTGGAGCGACCATGCGCCGTCTCGCTTAAACCAGAACTCCTTTTGCATCACAAAAGCGTCCTGCATCAACTCGTGCGGGATAATGCAGCGGACCTTTTCGCAGGTCTCGCGCTCTTTTCCATGGGGGGTGTTGACCAGATACCAGCGGACGCGGCCGTGCTGGCTGTTGGTGGTGGCGCCGTTAAAAGCGCCCGGCAGCTGCTCTTGGCGCCGTGCCGTCTGTTCCATGTTCTCGCCCCCTCTTTTAGCTTTGCGATGCACGCAAATGCAGGGGCGTTTAGAACAGGCTTCTCGCTCGCAGCTAGGCGCAGTCGCAAAAGTACAGGTTTTTGTATCTTTCGACATAAGTGTTAGCGCTAATCTAAAATTGACCACTTTCGCAAACGCATCTCGCCGAATGCGCTAACGCGCTTTCGCCGACCCCGCTAACGTACTTTCACCAACTGCGCTAACGGAACTATGCTCCGATCGGGTATCCGACCCGGGAGGAGCGGGATATGGAGCGAAACGTAATGGGAGAGCTGAACGTCTACAGGGGGTCCGGCGCGAAGCCGAACTTCAGCGAGATCGCGAGGAGGCACGGCATGGACCGGCACACGGTCGCCAAGTACTGGCGGGAGGGCGAGTCCGCCGCCGACGGGAGGTCCGCGAGGGGCAGCGCCTTCGACCCGCTCGAGGAGGTGATCCGCGCGAAGGCCCAGCTGCCCGGGATGACCAAGATGGCAGTCTACGCGTTCCTGCGCGAGGGCCGCGGGGAGGGGCTGCCCGGGTACGGCGCCTTCACCGCGTGGTGCCGGGCCCGCGACGTGCCCTTCGGGGGCGCGGGCGGCCGCGAGCCGCACCCGCGGTTCGAGACGCCCCCGGGCAGGCAGCTGCAGTTCGACTGGAAGGAGGGCATGAGGCTCGTCGACTCGGAGGGCGAGGTCTTCGAGTTCAGCGTGTTCACCGCGACGCTCGGCTACTCCCGGAAGCACCGCTTCATACCGGTCAGGAGCCGCACGCTCGACGACCTGCTGTCCTGCCTGCTCGCCACCTTCACCCGCCTCGGCGGCGTCCCGGAGGAGTGCATCACGGACAACATGTCGTGCCTGGTGACCGTCTCGGGCCGCAGGAGGACCAGGCAGGAGAGGGCGTGGCGGTTCGCGCGGGAGGCCGGCTTCGAGCTCAGACTCTGCGCGCCGCGCTCGCCGCAGACCAAGGGCAAGGACGAGTCGGCCAACCGCTTCCTGAACCGCCTGCTCGCCTACGGCGGCGAGTTCACCGGGTGGAGCGGCCTCGCCGAGGCGGTGGCCCGGGTCGAGGCCCAGGCCAACTCGGAGCCGAACCGCACCACCGGCCTGCCGCCCGACGCGCTGTTCATGCGGGAGAAGGAGAGCCTGCGGCCCATCGGGAACCTCCGGCTCCTCGAGTCGATGGTGGGCGACGTGAGCGTCCAGACCGTCCCGCCGACCATGCTCGTCAGGGCCGCCGGCAGGGAGTGGTCCGTGCCCAGGCGCTGCATCGGCCGGCGCGTGAGCGTCATAGCGATGCCCGGCGGCCAGGTCGTTGTGAGGATGGCCGGCGAGGAGGTCGCCGTCCACGACGCCGCGTCCGGGCCGTCGAGGCCCATCAACTACGACCCCGACCACTATGGGCAGGCCCTCGAGGGGAAGCGGGGCCTGGCCGACGCGGACATCGCCGAGGCCGCGCGCGCCAACCTCGCGCTGCTCGACTCGCTCGGAGGGGCGTGATGGGCGCCGTCGCGGAGGGCAGCCCCTCGATCAGGGCGCAGGCGAACCTCTCCGCGCTCGGGCTGCACGAGATGGCGGCGTCCCTGCCCGACTACGTGAGGATGGTCGCCGCGGGCGAGCGGGGCTTCGCCTCCGCCCTCGAGGAGATGACGCGCGTCGAGGTCGCCGCCCGGGAGGTCAGGATCACCAACCAGCGCATACGTTCGTCGGGGTTCCCCTACGTCAAGGGGCTGGCGGACTTCGACTGGGACTTCCAGCCGTCGGTCCCGCGCGCAGAGATCGAGGAGCTCGCGACCCTGAGGTTCGTCGAGCGGGCCGAGAACGTCCTGTTCGTGGGGAGCCCCGGCGTGGGCAAGACGCACCTCGCCGTCGCGCTGGGCATCGAGGCCGTCAGGGCGGGGCGCGAGGTCAGGTTCGTGGACTGCGCCCGGCTCGTCGAGGACCTGGAGGACGCCTCGTCGCGCGGCATCCTCAAGAAGAGGCTCAAGTACTACGCCCACTCGAGGCTGCTGATCATCGACGAGCTCGGCTACCTCGACGTCGGCAGCGCGGGCGCGGACCTGCTGTTCCAGCTGATATCGACGCGCTACGAGCAGCGCTCGACGATCATCACCACCAACGTGGGGATCAGCGGCTGGGGCAGGGTGTTCGGGGACGGGAATCGGTGAAAATACGTTAGCGCAACCGGTGAAACCGCCTTTGCGCGAACGGCGCGCCTGTTTAGCGAAACTGGTGAAAAATAGATTGACGCTAACACTGAGGACGCGAGGGACGACCTCTCGCGCGCGAAGCAGCGGCTCTCCAAGTTCCTGCTCAGGCACGGGCTCGCCTTCGACGAGAGGACGCCCACCGGCCGCAGGAAGGGCAACTGGACCCGGGCGCACTGGTCCTGGATCGAGTCGATTAGGTTCGCGGAGGGGGCCGACAACGACGTGCTCGCCTACTACGTCGACGCGGTCAGGCGGGCGGCGGAGGAGAAGGCGCGGCTCGAGGGGCTCGTCGAGGCCGAGGCCCGCAAGCCCAGATGGAGGAGGAGGGTCGACTCCCTGCGCTGCCTCAAGGGCGTCGACACCGCGACGGCCGCCGACCTCGTGTTCGAGGCCGGCGAGTTCTCGAGGTTCAGGAACGCCCGGTCGTTCGCCGCATGGGTCGGCCTGACGCCCTCCGAGCACTCCAGCGGGGAGAGCGACCGCAGGGGCGCGATCACCAAGGCCGGCAACAAACACCTGAGGAAGGCGCTGGTCGAGGCCGCGTGGCACTACCTGACGTGCTCGGGGCGGCCGAAGGAGCCCGCCAAGGGCCAGGCCCCGGACCGGGGCGCCCGGAGGCATGCCGCCAAGGGCGTGCGGAGGCTGGTCGAGAGGCGGGAGGCGCTGCTCGCGCGCGGGGTCCACGGCAACAAGGCGAACGTGGCCACGGCGCGAGAGCTCGCCTGCTGGGTGTGGGCGGTCGGCCTCATGGCCGAGGAGGCGTAGGGGGAGGCTCCCCCGCACATAAGCCGATCACCCCGGAAGCGGTTCGATCCGAAGCCGTTGAGGCGAACCTCAGGTCCCTTTTCTGCGAGCGCCCAGGGCGCCACACG
>JAIHVJ010000005.1 GCA_022720335.1 Collinsella sp. | reverse complement strand
TCGCGCGTGTAGTAGTTCACATACATTTGCATCTGGCCCAGGTCCTGATGCGTAAGATCGTCCGTCTTAAGGTCGATGAGCACGAAGCAGCGCATCAGATAGTTGTAAAAAACAAGGTCAATATAGAAATGGCGTCCATCAAAGGTGATGCGCTTTTGGCGCGCCTCGAAAGCGAAGCCACGGCCAAGCTCCAGCAGGAACTTCTGAAGATGCGTGATGAGCGCCTGCTCTAGATCGCTCTCGCGAAACGCAGTATCGTCCGAGAAACCTAAAAACTCCAGTACATATGGGTCGCGGATGATATCCTCGGGGCGACGAGCCGGGGCGCTCATTTGGATTTCCTGGGTGACGGCCTCCTTGTCCTTGCTGGCAAGCAGGCGCTCGCGGAACATGGTGTTGATCTGGCGTTCGAGCTGGCGCGTGCTCCAGCGAGAGTTGGCGCATTCGTTCATGTACCAGGTGCGAGCTTCGGGGTCAGGAATGCGTATTAACCTGCGGTAATGTGTCCAGCTCAATTCGGGACGCAGTGAGTCCCGAATTGGAAATGCAAGATAGAACTGACGGATTTTGCGCAGCTCTCTTGCTTCAAAACCTTTACCAAAATCCTTGGTAAGTCTGATTGCGAGGGCCTTGAGCAGCGCCTCTCCATACTTGGCGCGCTCCTCTCCGCCCTGCTCATCAACAATGCTCTTGCCGATCTCCCAATACGCCTCAACCATCGCAAAGTTAACGGCGGTATAGGCCTTGTCGCGAGCGGCGTTGAGAATTGAGGAGACCTGCTTGTAAAAACCTTCGGGCACGATTGCCGATTCTCCACGGTTTACCAGTTCGCCCATCACTGTCGCCCCACTTTCCTCTTGTGGAATGCATCTTGATTGCATTTAGTTTAAAGCCTCGCGCGGACTCGAATTTCAATGTCGCCTAGCGCCTTCGTGCAGGATTCCCGAAGTGACTAAAATGTGACCATAGAGGCAGTTTTAGCGAACCCCACGGGAGTGACGCGTATGGACAACAACACGCTGCTATTCCAGGACAAAGGTTCGGGTAGGTTTAAAGACGTCAAGATCTACCCTAACCGTATTGAGGTGCTCAAGAAGGGTACGTTTGGTGGCAAGCACACCGAGATTGTCTATCTTAAGGACATCACGGGGGTCAACAGGATCAAGGGCCGCGACGTTTTCCTACGTAACAGGCTGTTGACTGCCTGTGTCTTTAGCCTGAGCAGCCGTGCGAAGGCCCAGGAGTTTGTTAACGCGCTGAACATGGTGATGTAGCCCATGGCGGCGTTCGGGCCAAGGTAAAAATCGGGGCACAGAACGGTGTCCTGCGCCCCTCATTAAATCGATGTGTCCAAAAGGGCCGGCTGGCCTAATCGTCAACGTCTCCGTTGTCTTCGCGGTCATTTGCAAGCATTGCTGCGCCGGCGACCGTCGTCGCCACGGCGGCAGCGGCGAGCCCGGCGGCAATGCCGGAGCCGTCGCCCGTGTCGGCGAGTTTTCCGCCCGAGTTCTTGCCCTTGTTGCCCTTACCGTTCTTATCAGCGCTGCCTGCGTTGGAACCCGTGCCACCGTCGGTGCCGGTGCCGCCTGCACTGCTCGAGGCCGCTACGGTAAAGCTCGCGGCTCCGTCATTAGCAAGCTTGCAGTTTTGCGCCGCGTCGCCCAAAAGACCGTTCGCGCGCACCCAGTACGTTCCCGCGGTAAATGCCTCGCCCTCGACCATTGCCGTGCCCGGAGCGCCGTCCGCGTCGTGCACAAACTCGAGCTGAGCCGTGCAGGCATCGTTTTCGAGTTTGCCCTCGAGCAGCGCCGCGACCTTTGTGCGCACATCCTCGCCGGCCTTAAGGCCTTCGAGCCCCTCAAAGTGGGGTGTCAGTGCGCGCGGATCGATATCGATGGGCACGGATCCCTGCAGCCCCGTAACGGTCTCGTTGCCCAAGGCGTCGACATCCACGTATTCGATGGTAAACGCATAGCCCGAAGCCGCCACGTTGAGTACGTTGCTGCTGTCGACAAGGCGGAAATGGCCCTCGCCAACGGTCTTGCCATCCTGGAGCGAGGCATCGCTCAGCGAGTCGCCGTACGTCATGCGCATGCGGGTCGGGAGGCAGCACGAAGCCGACTGCGTGTGCTTCGTATCGTAATTGTAATTGCGCTGGTAGATGCTCCGGGCCAGCGCCGCATCAACAAAGTCGGATGCGATGATGCCAATGTGCTTGAGGTAATCTGACTTTGTATCCTCGGTGCCGCTGGGATTGATGTACGGGCTCTTGTACAGATGCTCGTTGACTACTCGTGCCGAGGTAAAAGGATTGCCTCCGTGCGACAAGCCCGTGCAGCTGGTGTAGTTGATAGACCAGCAACGCTCCTGGACTTGCACCTCGGCCCCGGCATCGTCCACGACGTCCACCTTGTTGCACGTGCGCCCGGTCGTTTCCTTCAGCGCATTATCGACCCAGCTGAGCTTGTCGGTTCCCGTGAGTTTGTACTTGTCCTGGGCATATACCTTGGTGCAATAGGGCTCTTCATTGCCCGTTTCCCCTATGGCTTCAAATCCCCGCGCGTCTTGGACGAGACACTTCGACTGCCCGGAATGCGCCTTGATCTTGTCATCCCATCGGGTGAGGTCGAGGCCCCACGTGTGGCCGCTTACGCTGTTGCCGGCGAGCCCAAATCGACGCAGCAGGACGATCTTTCCGCGCACCTCGCCCAGCGTGGGGACGTGGCTCGACGTGTAGAACAGGTTGGGGTTATCGGCCATAACCTTGGCGAAGGCCGTCGTTATGCTTTCGTCGGTAGCCTCATCGTTGCCGCGCGATGCGAGCATGATGAGCGCTTCTGACGGGTTTTCGTTCAAAAACGTTTTGAAGTACCCGATGACATCGGAGAGATGCAGATAGTTCCCGTCTTTTTTGAGTAGGTAGAAAATCCCGTGGTCGATGCCGGGGTCATCGCCCTTTCCGAGCCGGATATCGAAATAGCGAATGCCTTCGAGCAACTGCGTGGGAATGTAATCCTGCTGGCATTTTACTTGCGAGGATTGGGGCTCAGTGTCGTTGTCCACGCTGCAGGTGCCCGAATCGTGCGTACCCGGGATGCTCAGCTCGTCGAGGAACTTGTTGTCGTCGACGTATTTCATCCAACATGGTCCGTCGACGTAGCTGCTGTACGTGATCCAGTCGAGGCTGCTAACCGTGGCATCGTTCTTTTTCATGTCGTAACCGATAAGTTCGAGCTCCCACGGAATGCTCTTACTCTTATGGCAGATCTTATTGTTGTCCTGGTCTTTGCCGTTCGATTCTATTGCCAGGTACTTAATGTCTTTTTTCTCGGTTTCTTTCTCGACCGTGCGGTCTCGGATGATGTAGGTTCCGTTTGATTGACGCTCGAACGCAAAAGCGCGGCTGGGCTTGTTGTCATACTCGCCGCCCCATACGTGGATGACCTTTCCATCTTTGTCCGAGTCGTCGTCGACCGACCAAATGCTGTAGCCCGTCTTTTTATGCTCTTCGAAATTGAGCAAGGTGCGGATGGCGTACCAGTTTGTATCGTCATTCTTGGTCGTTACGTTCTCAAGGATGAGCTTGCTGGACGTGCCGTCGTTAAACAGGTGACAGACGTTGCCGATGACGTTGCCGTCTTCGTTGACGCTCGCGGTGCGAAAATAGCCCGCGGGGCGAAGGCGAATGACGAAATTGTGGAGGCTGTCCGACGGTGCGGGTGTGTTGTCTGCAAATGCCGCTCGCAGGGGAATGCCCGGCGCTGCGGTTTCGGGCAGGCTTGCAAGTGGTGACAACGCCGCAAGCCCTAGGCCCAGCGTAAACGCTCGGCGGCTGATGGCATGGTGTTCGGTCATAACTTCTCCATTCGCAGAGTGCGGTTATGCGATAGTTTTGGTCACTATACTGCCCAGATGTTTAAAGATGCTGGTTTAATTGTCTGCGCGGCGCAATAAATCGGTGGGCGGACGTGTTGGGGTGTTTGTCGTTTTCGTACTGTTGCCACATTTGGGGCGGTTCCGGCGTCCGGCATCCTCGCGTTCGTCGGCTACAGGCATAAGAAAGGGAGGGTCGGTTTACCGGCCCTCCCTGGGTACGAAGCGCTGGGGTACCGTCGCTTGTTTGCACTGCGACCGTGTTTCCCGTTGCGCTCGCCAGTCGCTTAGCGCTTGATCTCGATATCGTCGAGCTTGACGTCCATGGCCTCGGTCTTGGCCTCGGCGATGTCGTCGGCAAATTCCAGAGACTTCATCATGGTCTCGACGGCGTCCTTGTGCTCCTCGACGTTGTCGATACGCACATACACACTGCCGCCGTCAACGTCGGTGAAGTATTCGGTCGTTACGCCGCCCGAGTGCGTGAAGTAGGCACTGCGCCAGGTCTTGCCGTTGTACTTAACGGGATCGCTCTCGGTCCATCCGGAGTTGGCCTTCCACTTTGCCTCGTAGTCGAACAGTTCATCGGCGTTCTTGTCAGAGTCGAAGACAGGGATGAAGCGATCGCTGGCGTGCTCGCTCTCGGTGAACTTAAACTGGGCCCTGTCGGCGGTGTCGCCTGCGACGTCGGTGATCTCGACGCCCTCGGGAACCTCGACCTTAAACCAAATGAAGTCGGTCCTCATATCTACGGCTGGTTTTTCTGCTCCGCCGCCACCGCCACTTCCGGTAGCGCCGCCGCTGCCACCGCAGCCCACCAGGGCAACTGCGGCAAAGAGACTGATGCAGAGGGTGAGAATCGCAAAGGCCTTCTTTTTCATGGTCGTGTCCTCCTCGATCTGTAACCGCCCATGGATTACCTGCCTTTACTGTACGCGCGAGCGGCTCACTAGGGTGGGCCATGTGTCCCATTCTGGGGGTCGGATTTGCGCCGATAAGTGGCAATATGCGCGGACGCAAGAGAGGGGAGGGCCGATGCTGCCGACCCTCCCCGGGGTGAGGTGCCCATTGTTTTAATGGGGCGCGTGTACGCGGGCGTTGCCCCAACGGGTTCCTTACTTATAGATATGCCCTAGTTTGTGTCGTTCGGGAGTCTCGAAAGGTGGGCTATGCGCCCCATGTTTGCGGCGCCGACGCCTATCGTTCGTCATAGAAATCCGCGATGGCCAGGTGTGCTGACGCTCATGTGCTTATGGGCTAGACTTAGCACCATTATGTGATCGATACGGTCGGCAGGCGGTTGCCACACGACCGATGTATATGACTTGAAGGTGCATGCGTATGAGCCAAGAGATGATGGATAAAACCTGTCGCGGTTTTGCCGAGGCACTGGCTGCGCGCGAGCCCGTTCCCGGTGGCGGCAGCGCGAGCGCCTTTGTGGGCGCGCTGGGCGCCTCGCTGTGTGGGATGGTCGCCCGCTACGGGGCAACCAATCCCGCGCTTGCTGATCGTGCGGATGACCTGACGAGCGCATTTGCCCAGGCGGATGAGTTGGCGCAGGAGCTTGTCGACTTGGTTGCCGAGGATGTCCGTGCCTACGGGCAGGTGTCTGCCGCATACGGTATTCCGCGCGATGACCCGGCTCGAACCGCTGCGATTCAGGATGCGCTGCATGTGGCCGCTATGCCGCCGTATCGCATTATGGATGCCTGCGGGCGTGCACTGGCGCTGCTCGAGGACATGGCCGACAAGGGTTCGCGTCAGCTGCTGTCCGATGTGGCGTGCGGCGCCGTGTTCTGCCGTTCTGCTATGCAGGGCGCGAGCTTGACGCTCTTTGCGAACACCACGTCTATGAAGGATCGCGCTCGTGCCGAGGAGCTCGAGACGGCGTGTGATGAGTTGCTCGACACGTGGTTGCCGCGCGCCGATGCGCTGGCGCGCCGCGCCGCCGACGCTGCAAGGAAGAGAGGATAGCCATGGCTGAACTGCTGAAGGGTGCTCCCGTTGCTCGCGCTTTGACTGAGGAACTTGCTGCTCGCTGCGCAGTCCTGCGCGAGCGGGGCGTTGTTCCGACGTTGGCTATCGTGCGTGTGGGTGAACGCGAGGACAACCTATCCTACGAGCGCGGTGCCCTCAAGCGCTGCGAGAAGGTTGGCATTGAAGCTCGCCGCATTTTGCTTCCCGCCGATGTTTCGCAGGACGAGCTGTTGACGGCCATCGAGGACATAAATGCCGACTCGACTGTTCATGGCTGCCTGATGTTTCGCCCGCTGCCTGCTGGGCTTGATGAGGATGCGGTTGCCGCGGCACTCGATCCCGCCAAGGACGTTGACTCCATGACGCCGGCTTCGCTGCTCACTACGCTTTCGGGGCGCGGTGAGGGTTTTGCCCCCTGCACAGCCGAAGCCGTGCTTGCTTTGCTGGATCATTACGGCGTTGAGCTGGATGGGGCCAAGGTCGCGGTTGTCGGTCGGTCGCTGGTGATCGGGCGTCCTGTTGCCGCCATGCTTACGGCGCGCAATGCGACTGTGACAACGTGCCATACGCATACGCGCGACCTTGCTGCCGAGTGCCGTGCTGCCGACATTGTGGTTGCCGCCGTTGGACGCGCGCGTACGATTGGTGTGGACGCGGTTCGCGAGGGCCAGACGATCATTGATGTGGGCATTAATTGGGACGAGGCCGCTGGCAAGCTGGTGGGTGACGTCGATTCTGATGCTGCGGAGCCGGTCGTTAACGCCATCACGCCCGTGCCGGGCGGTGTGGGCGCTGTGACGACGGTGATCCTCGCCAAACACGTGATCGAGGCGGCCGAGCGCGCATCGAAATAGGCGTTTTGGGCTGTTTGAGGGGTTAGTTCTATACCCCGTGGACAAAAAATGCCAAATATGAGTACTGTTGCCAAGATAGTCACATATATTTTAGGTCAAATAGGCTCTCTAACGATATTTATTATCGATAGAGAGCCTATTTTATTGGACCTATGAGGAATTACATCATCTAATTTCTGAACAAATGTAGACTTTCGACACCCATACGCAGCAAAATTGCTGTTACTAAATTGGTGACAGTACTCATATTTGGCATTTTTTGACCACAGGGGTTGCCAGCGCCGCGGTTTCGCCCTTTCTGCGCCGAAGCGATACACTGTTATCGTTTGATTTCTTCGCTCAAGGAGGATGCGCATGCCGTGCACAACGATTTTGGTTGGTAAGAACGCGAGCTACGACGGGTCGACGTTGGTTGCCCGCAACGAGGACTCGTCCAACGGGGTGTTTGAGCCCAAGCGTATGCGCGTGGTGCATTCCGACGAGCAGCCGCGCGTCTACACGAGCGTCCTGAGTCACCTGACCGTTGAGCTGCCCGATAACCCCATGCGCTACACGAGCGTCCCCGATGTTGTTCCGGGGCACGGCATCTGGGCCGAGGCCGGTTTCAACGAGCTCAATGTGGGCATGTCCGCAACCGAGACGCTCACCACCAACGAGCGCGTTCGCGGCGCCGACCCGCTCGTCGACTACGTGCCCGCCAAGGGCAACGAGGGCGAGGACGGCTATGTTCCGGCGCAGCCCGGCGGTCTGGGCGAGGATGACATGGTGACCCTGGTGCTGCCGTATGCCAAGTCCGCCCGCGACGGCGTGCGTATCCTGGGCGACCTGCTCGAGCGCTACGGCACCTATGAAAACAACGGCATCGCCTTTAGCGACGTGGACGAGATCTGGTGGCTCGAGACCATCGGCGGCCACCACTGGATTGCCAAGCGCGTGCCCGATGACGCCTATGTGACCATGCCCAACCAGCTGGGTATCGACAGCTTTGACTTGGATGACGCTGAGGGCGCCCAGGCCGACCACATGTGCTCCGCCGACCTGCGCTCCTGGATGGCCGAGTGGCATCTGGACCTGACGCTGGGCGTCGAGGGCGACGGTCCGGCCGCGGTCTTTAACCCGCGCGAGGCCTTTGGCTCGCACAGTGACAGCGACCACGTTTACAACACGCCGCGCGCCTGGTATATGCAGCGTTGCCTCAACCCCAGCGATGTGTGGGATGGCCCCGACGCCGACTTCACGCCCGAGAGCGACGACATCCCTTGGAGCCGCGTGCCCGAGCGCAAGGTGACCATCGAGGACATCAAGTACGTACTCTCGAGCCACTACCAGGGCACGGAGTACGACTGCTACGGCAGCAAGGGTACGCCCGCCACGCGCGCCGCCTATCGCCCCATCGGCATCAACCGCAACAGCCAGCTTGCCGTGTTGCAGCTGCGCCCCTATGCGCAGCCGGCCTACCGCGCCGTGCAGTGGATGGCCTTTGGCTCCAACTCGTTTAACGCGCTGGTTCCGCTGTACGCCAACGTCGAGACCATGCCCGAGTACTATGCCGACACGCAGGCTCGCGTGACGTCCGAGAATTTCTATTGGGCAAATCGCCTGATCGGTGCCTTGGCCGATGTTCGCTTCCATGAGTGCGGCCGCGCGGTCGAGGATTATCAGGAGAAGGTCGGTGGCATGGGCCACAAGCAGATCCATGACATCGACGCTGCCGTAGCCGCTCTGCCCGAGGCCGAGGTGTCTGCCGAGCTTGCACGCGCCAACGAGGAGTTTGCCGAGCGTGTTCGCGTAGAGACCGATGCTCTACTGGGCAAGGTGCTCTACACCACGAGCTGCGCCATGAAGAACTCTTTTGCGATGAACGACAACGTGAGGTAAGGGTTTCCCGTCGATCGAATAGCGCTAAAACGCTTTGTCGCTTTCGCTCAATCTTGGGTACAAGAACGCCAATGCAGTTGTTTGTGATTGGAGACAACCATGGTTATGAAACTCGATCAGCTTGTTAACGGCGCCATTAACGTGGGCTTTGGCGCTGCCGCCGTTGCTGTCGAAGGCGGCAAGAAGGTCCTCGACGACCTTAACACCAAGGGCGAGCAGGTCCGCAAGGACACCGCCACCCCCGATATCGCCCGCAGCGTGTCCGACATGTTCGAGCAGGCCGGCGGTACCATCTCCGATCTGACCGAGCGCTTGGGCATGCAGGGCGAGACCGCGGCCCAGCGCGTGCTCGACGAGCTCATCCTTGCCCGCGTCCGCGTTATGACCGCCCCCGAGCGCACGGCCTTCCTGGCCCATGTGCGCGACATCGTCGATTCGGTCGAGGACAACGTGACCTCGGTGCCCGTCGAGTCCGTTGAGCCCGACGATGCGAAGGATACCGAAGAGGCCGAGTAGCAGCGCAGATGGCAGATTCCACCACCGATTACAACAATCTAGATCCCTTGGGTGACGAGGCGGCGGTTGTCGATGAGGTCGATGCCGTCGTCTCGGGCGCTCGCAAGAAGCCGCGCGCTGTCGATATGGTCCCCGAGGAGCCCGACGCGATGGCGCCGGACGAGGAATACCAGCTCACGCCGGCGGGTCGTCGCGAACGCATCGGGCAGATTGTTCGCCTGGTCAAAAAGTACCGCGTGTGGGATAACCTCACGCCGGTTCGTTTGCGCCGCCTGCTCGAGGAACTCGGCCCCATGTTCGTCAAGATGGGGCAGATTTTGGCCAACCGGTCCGAGATTCTGCCGCAGCGCTTTTGCGACGAGCTGCGTCGTCTGCGCTCCGACGTGGAGCCGGTGCCGTACGAGGTCGTACTCAGCTGTCTGGAAGAAGAATACGGCCTGCGCCTGGGGGAGATGTTCGATGCGATCGACCCCAATCCGCTTGGTAGCGCATCGCTCGCGCAGGTGCACCGCGCTCGCCTGGTGACGGGCGAGGACGTGGCCGTCAAGGTGCAGCGCCCCGGTGCGCAGCAGGTTATGGCACAGGACATCGATATCATCCGCTCGGTGGTGCGTATCGTTTCCAAGTTCGTCAACACCGATCAATTCGTTGACCTGCACGGCGTAGTCGAGGAGTTGTGGACCTCGTTTCGCGAGGAGACCAACTTTTTGGCCGAGGCCAAAAACCTCAACGACTTCTACGAGTTCCATAAGAGCGTTCATGGCGTGACGTGCCCTAAATCCTATCTGGACCTGTGCACCGAGCACGTGGTGGTTATGGATTACGTCGACGGCATTTCGATCGCCGATCCTGAACGCTTGGTGGCCGAGGGCTATGACTTGGAAAAGATCGGTGCCGCGATTGTCGAGGACTACTCGACGCAGGTGCTCGATGACGGCTTTTTCCATGCCGACCCGCATGCGGGAAACATCATCCTCAAGGACGGCATCGTTTACTTTATCGACTTGGGCATGGTCGGACGCATGTCGAGCCACGATCGCGGTATCGTAAAGGACATGATTTTCGCCGTGGCCGAGGGCGACGTGCCAAAGCTCAAGGATTCGCTCATGCGCTTTGCCGTGACGCGTGGCGATTCGGCCGAGCTCGATCATTCAGCGTTTTTGTCCGATCTTGACTTTATCGTGGCTGACTTTGCGGGCCTTGACCTGAAGGATTTGGATATCGGCGAGTTTTTGACCTCGCTGTTAAACCTCGCGCGTAAGAATGACGTTGAGCTGCCGAGCGTGGTGACGATGTTCGCGCGCGGCATGGTGACGCTCGAGGGTTTGCTGACCGAGTACATGCCCAACGTCAACATGATCCAGATCATCCAAACCCACATTAAAAACGAGAAAAGCACCTATGCGCGCGTGCGCGACATGGGGCGCGATCTTGCCGCGAGCAGCTATCGCGCGGCGAAGGGCTCACTCGAGGCGGCTGAGTACCTGGGGCTGGCTTCGCGCATGCTTACGCGCGGCCAGCTTAAGGTGAACACGCAGATCATGAGCAGCGATAAGGCACTGCGACAGCTGGGCGGAATTATCGACCGCATGTCGATGGCTATCGTTATCGCCGGCCTGTTTATCGGTTCGTCGGTGGTGTACTACGCACGCATCGAGCCGGTTGTGTTTGGTATCCCGGTCATTGGCTTTATGGGCTACGTGAGCGCGCTGGTGCTGGCGCTTATGCTGGGCCGCAATATCTGGCTCAACAGCCACGGCGGCAAACACTAGAGGCTGCGACCGTCACCGCATTTTCCTATCGCAAACAATAGCTTTTACCTTGGGCTTCGCCTGTGTGCGGGGCCCTTTTGCGTGATACCATTTTAACGGTAATAATCGATGGCCTAGATGGTGGTGCGGAGACGCACGAACGCGCGGTTTTCCTGCGCGTTTGGGAGAATCGGGGTGCAAGTCCCCGGCTGTACCAGTAACCGTAATTCCTCTTGGCTCGGGATGTTCGCGTCGCAGATCGGACGACGCGCCTGAGCCGTTAAGGTTAAGTCGGATCGCCTCCCATCTTGCATGCGGCTGCGGCGTATGCCGCCGGTGTGCATAGGGCTCTGGAGGGAAGGGGGACCCCGATGGGGGAACTCGAGCGTAACATGCGCGATGACGTGGGGCAGCCGCTGGGCAATGCTCCAAGTACAGACAATGGGGGACAAATGGATATGTTTGAGGACGAGCGCGAGCGCGCCTCGCTGCATCGCCGTGGCGCGATTGCTCGCGGCGTAGCCAAGCGCGGCCTGGTGGCATTCCTGGCCTTCGCGATGGCCTTTGGCACCACGCCGGCTCAGCTGTGGGCCGAGGGCGCCGAGGGCATTGCCGAGGCTGTGGCTCAGACGGCACCGCCTGCCGAGAACGGCTCTGGTGAGTCCGCGGCAAGCCCTGCTGCCGACCTCAATGCGAGCGGCGAGGTGGCGAATGGGGGCACTGCCGAGCAAGATGCCGCCGCGACAGCTTCGGGCCCTACCGACAAGACTGAGGACGATAGCGCTGCCGGCAATGAGGCGTCGGCTGCATCGACGTCCGATACCTCGAAGCAGGACGCCGCCGTTGTCTCTGCCGCTGGAGAGGCCAAGGCTCAGCCTGCCAAGGCCGAGAGCCAGGATGTCTCCGCCACGTGCTCCGTCGTCGGCACCGACGCCAAGGGCGCCCAGCAGACCTGGGCCGCCGCCCAGCGGATCACGCTGAAGGAGGGCTCGACCGCGGCCGACCTCTCCGAGCAGCTCTTCAAGCAGGCCGGCCTCAAGGCCGACTACGACCCCAACGGCACCTGGGGCTGGGCGCTCAACACGATCACGTCGCCCTTCGATAAGGACCGCAAGCTCGGCTACGACTCGGCGACCGGCGCGTACTGGCAGCTGTTCGTCAACGGCAGCGCCTCCGAGGCCGGCGCGGGCGGCTACACGCTCAAGGATGGTGACTCCGTCGTCTGGTGCTACTCGAAGTACGGCGACCCCGCGCCCGAGCAGGTTTCCGTCACGATGGAGATTATTGGCAAAAAGGCCGAGATAGCTCAGCGTTGGACGAGCCCTTCGACCCAGGTGTTTGCTAAGGGCACGTCGATTAAGGATGCCTCTGCTGCTTACTTCGATGCCCTTGGCATAAAGTCAAAAATGTACGACCAATTTGGCTATTGGGGTGTCTATAGTCTCGTATCTCCGCTTGATGGCATCGAGCTGTCGGGTGCATGGTCGTTCTTTGTCAACGGCGTTCCTGGGTCTCAGCTCGATAGCGATTATGTGTTCAAGTCTGGCGACAAAATCGTTTGGGCTTTTGCTCCCGGCGATACTGTGCCCGGCGTCGACAGTGTTGTTGTTGACCCGGGTGCCTCACGTCCTAACTGGGATAGCGATTGGCCTGGTTATACGAACGCCGACAAAGTAACCGACGCTCCTGTGCCCACGAAAGACGCTGAGGCAAAATGGGTGAGCGAGCTCAAAGGCTCGAACGAATGGAGCAAGGGTATTTCCGACCCGTTGCTGGTCGGTGACTACCTCTACGTGGCCGTTGGTTCCAAGCTGCTCAAGAAAGATGTCGACACGGGTGAGACCGTTGCCGAATCGCCTTTGGCGGCAAAGATCGATTCGACCTCGCGTATGGTATACACTGGCGGCGTGATGCTCGTGCCGCTTTCGAGCGGTCGCCTGCAGGCGCTGACGGTTGATGCTCTGGCGACGGTTTGGGTAACCGATGAGTTGCCTGCTGGCCCCGATGGTGCTCAGCAGTCTCTTGCGTCCATTACGGTTCGTGACGGCTTTGCCTACTTTGGGACGGCATCGGCCAGCTGGTCCGACTCGAGCGACGGCTACCTGCTCTGCGTGCGCATCTCCGATGGCAAGGTTATGTGGCAGCATAAGAACGAGAACAGCAAGGGCTATTACTGGGCCGGCTTGGCGTTCTCGGGCAATTATGGCGTCATCGCAGATGATTCCGGTACGGTGAGCACGGTCGACCCCGAAACTGGAAAGACCGTTGCGTCGCTCAAGATTGCCGAGCGCGTGCGCACGACGGTGCTGGTCGATGGATCGATTGCCTATGTCGTGAGCGCCGATGGCGTTTTGCATAAGCTTTCGGTTGGAACGGACGGAACCCTTTCTGAGCTTGGCAAGGTGACGTTTGGTGGCAGCTCGACCTCGACGCCGGTGCTGGCCAACGGCAAGATTGTGGTCGGAGGCTCATCGACCGAATCCTTTATGGGCGGTTATCAGAACAAGTACACGTATCACTACGGTCAGCTTGCAGTGATTGATGCCGAGACGCTTTCCGTGGACTATTCCATTTGCAAGGCGGACGGTAGCTATATTCGTCAGGGGGCTTCGGGCGGCGGTGATGTAAAGTCGCAGCCGGTCGTTTCTGTCCAGAATGGCGAGACGTACGTCTACTTTACGTCCAACAACAACCCGGGCGGCATCTATCGCTACCGTATTGGCGATGACGAGGCCGAGCTGCTTTATACGCCCGTGGCGGGCGACCAGCAGTACTGCATGGCTTCTATTTCGGTCGGATCCGATGGTTCACTCTACTATGTCAATGACTCGGGCAAGCTGTTTGCTGTCAAGGGTAATGGCCAAAGGGTCAAACGCTATACCGTGACGTTCGACGCCAACGGTAAGGATGCGGCGATGCCCGATTCTCAACGCGTGAAGGAAGGCAAGGCGGCGACGGAGCCCTCGACTCAGCCACAGTGCAAGGGCTACACTTTCGGTGGTTGGTATACCGATGAGACTTGCACGCAGGCGTATGACTTCAGTACGCCAGTGACGGCCGATATGACACTGTATGCCAAGTGGACCAAGAATGCCGTTAACCCTGGCGGCAATGGTGGTTCTGGCACTAATGGTGGCAACGGTGGCGCTGGCAACGGTTCCGGCGCTGGCGCTGGCGCTGGCACGGGTTCCGGCTCCGGCTCTAAGGGCCAGCAGGCCGGCGGCGCTATCGCCCCGGGTCAGAAGCCGGTGACCAAGACGACGGTGTCGACCAAGACCGAGACCAAAGACAACAAGTCCGACAAGAAGGACACCGATAAGTCCGATAAGAAGGACGAGAAGAAGTCTGACAAGAAGTCTGACAAGAAGGACAGCAAGTCCGACAAGAAGTCCGATTCCAAGTCCGATACGGGTGCTGCTTCCACGACTACTGCTAAGAAGTCCTCTAGTGCTTCCGAGCAGGAGACTGGCACCAACCCACTCGCCATCGTTGGCGTTGCCGCCGGCGTCATCGGTCTCGCCATCGTCGGTGTGTTCGTGTTCACCAAACGTCGGTAGGTGAGGGCTGTGTCCAATAAATCCAAGGACGCTGACCCCAAGCAACCAGATTCCTCGTTTATCCAGCTTGACGATGCAAAGCAAAAGGACGCCGCTTCGGCGGCGTCCGCCCCTCGACGGAAGGCGCTCCTTGGCGTTCTGACTGCCGCGTGCACCATTCTGATTGTCGTCTCGCTGGGCTTCGTTCATCCTTCCGAGAGCGGCGCCTGGTCCATCGACTGGATCATTCAGACCGTGACGGGGGAGAGCGTCGTCACCAAGGACACCAAGGTGTCTGGCTCGACTACGACTTCGGGCGAGGCCAGTTCCAAGGATTCCAAGTCATCGAATGACGCAAAAGATGAGTCCAAGCATTCTGATGAGTCCAAGTCCAAGGACGATTCCGAGTCTTCAAACAAGGAATCGGACAAGAACTCGGATAATAAGAAGTCCGAGGACCAGGACGGCAAGAAGTCTGGCGATAAATCCGCTGCCCAAAATACGGGAGCCGGTGATACTTCCAATGCGTCTGGCGGTGGCCAGTCGTCTGATGGAGCCTCATCCTCTAATGGTGGAAACGCCTCCTCGGGCGGCCAGAGCGGCTCACAGGAGTCCAACTACGTTACGGTGACGGTTTCGGTCACATCGAGCGCTGTGGGCAATCCTGTGTCCTCTGGTGGCACCTTTACCTTTAACGAAGGCGCTACCGTCTACGATGCCCTGTGCGCGCTGGGCCTTTCTGTCAATGCACACGGCTCGTCGTACGGCACGTATGTTTCCGCGATTGGTGGTTTGGCCGAGAAACAGTACGGCGGCACGAGCGGCTGGATGTACTCCGTCAACGGCACAACGCCCATGACGGCCTGCAGCAACTACGTTCTCTCCAACGGCGACAACGTAGTTTGGTATTACGTGACAGGCTAGAGACCTCGACATAGCGCGCCAGACGGGCGGTTCGGACCAACATCCGAGCCGCCCGTTTTTCATGCGAATGGGACTGGATCGCCGGGTCTCTCGGCAAACAAAAAACCGGTTGGAACGGGAATTCCAACCGGTTATACATTCAAGCAAATAGTGAATCGACTACGACCGTGCGCCCTCGAGGAAGAAGCGGCGGCTGAAGTAGTTGTACCAGGTGACGAGGAACGTGGCGATGGCCTTCATGGCCTGGTAGCCGATGCTCAAAAACGTGACGCCCACAAACATGTACAGGTCGTTGAGGCCCAGGCCGATCACCGACAGGATGGTGAAGATCGTGAACTCGCGCTTGCGGCTCATGCCTTCGCGGTGGTCGAACACGTACTTCATGCTGAGCCAGTAGTTGACCACGACGGACGTGATAAACGAAACCGTGGTGCTCATCAAAAAGTCGAGGTGGAACAGCTCGACGAGCGCAATGAGCATGCCCCAGTCGATGCCAAAGGAGATAAGACCCACGACGGCAAACTTGAGGAACTGCTTGGTATGAGGTTGTGCCAGCGCCTTGCGCACGTAATCACATCCAATGCGTTGATGAATCGAGCAGAGGATACTTTAGAGCTTTTACAAGGGAAACGTAAGGTCTTTGCCAAGAACTATATGAACTCGCCAAATTTTCAAGAGCTAATCCGCAAACGTTGAAAATTTGCCCGTAAACGAGCAAAGCCCACGAACAACACAGCGCTCGACGTGCGTCATCCGTGGGCATCGTAAAGCTGCAAGGTTGCGAGTTACTTGGTCTCGTCGCCTTCCAGGAAGATTTTTCGGGTCACAAAGTTGTAGACCATGACAAGCGCGGTGGCGCAGATCTTGGCGATATTGGCCTCGAGTCCCAGGCCGGCGTTGAGCGCCAGCACGATGCCGTCGTTGAGCACCAAACCGATCACGGACAGCACGACAAAGATGATGAACTCGCGGCGGCGGCTCATGCCTTCCTTGTGCGCAAACACGTACTTCATGCTTGCGAGGTAGTTAAAGATGAGTGAGATGATAAAGCCGCTGGTGTTGGCGATTAGGATGTTGAGGCCGAGACCGTAGTGGAGTAGATTCATAATGCCAAAGTCGATAACCGTGGCAATGACACCGACGACGCCAAATTTCATGATCTGCGCAAGGAGCTTTTGCATGGTACCTGCCTTAAGCTGGCGCCGAAGCGCCGCGGGGATGACAAACTCAGCAAGTTTAGCCAATCCCCGCGGGTGGTGCTAGGCGCGCTCCTCGATAGCACCGTTTCTATATGCATCGAGCAGCTGACGCAGGTCTTGGATTTGGCTGCGGATCTTGGCGCCAGTATCGGTGTCGCTCACCATGCGGCGACGGTCTGCTTGGTCAAAACGGTTGGTCTCGCTCTCGATGTCCACGTTGCGCGTGAGTGCCTCGGCAACCGTCGTAAAGGCCCGGTGCGACTTGAGGCGGCAGCCGCGCGAGCTCGAGATGAGCGTATAGCCGGCGATGCCCGTCTTGGGATGGTAAGCGCGGCAGAAGCCGCCATCGATGACCAGTAGCTTGCCCTCGGCGCGGATGGGCTGCTCACCCTTGGTGGTTTTAACGGGCGTGTGGCCGTTGATGATGTGGCCGGTCGGCGAACATGCCATGGGCGCGACGCCAAACTCGCGCATGATGTCGTTGCAGACCGAGGGCGACTTGGTAAGCGTAAAGTATGGGTCCATCGGCTCGACCCAGGTGCTCTTATCGGCGATATAGGCGCGCTCAAAGGTACGCACCAGGCGTCCACTGGCGGGCGAGTTAAAGCCAATCCACAGGTACCACATCCAGTCGAGGGCGTCGCGGTCGCCCACGCGCCAGGCGCGGCGGGCGATGTGGTCGCAAAAATCGAGATAATCGCGGCCAGCGTGCCAGGTGCCCAAGCAGTTCATGCTGCTAAAGGTGCCGTCTTCGTTGAGCGGCACGCAGCCATGGAACAGCAGGTTGCCGTTGGTGACCTTGTACATCGAGCCGTGGGAATAGAGGAAATCGATATGGCGATGCAGGTGATCGGCGGTGACAAACTCGGACACGAGCTTGTCGATGATGTGCTGCTCCTGGGGCGTGAGCGTATAGGGGTCCGCTGGGTCGACGGTGGGGAAGTCGTTGGTTGTGAGCGGCCACACGCTGCCGTCGGCGAGCGTGACCGTGCCGGTGTCGTGATCGATCTTGTCGAGTAACAGGCGGTTGGTCATATCGAACTCGGGGTGGCGCTGGATAATCTGGCCCTCGAGCTTAAAGAGCAGCACGTTGATGGCCTTGATCAGCGGGGTGATGGACTCGCCGGCGGTGTAGGTAGCATCGGCAAAGGCAACAAGCTCACGCAGCGAGATACCGTAGTCGTTCTCTAGAATCTCGTAGTTGTCGTAGCGTAGGTTGTTACGCAACACCGTGGCGATGCAAGCGGGCTCACCGGCCGCAGCGCCCATCCACAGCAGGTCGTGGTTGCCCCACTGGATGTCGAGTGAATGGTAGGTGAGCAGACGGTCCATAATCTTGGCCGCGCCGCCGCCGCGGTCGAAGATGTCGCCCACTAGGTGCAGGTGGTCGACGGCCAGCCGCTTGATGAGCGAGGAGAGCGACTCGATAAAGTCGTCGGCGCTGGCGGTCTCCAGGATGGACTCAACGATGCGCTCGTGATAGCGCACGCGATAGTTGTTCTCGTCCGGGTGCGTGTGCAACAACTCGTCGATGATGTAGGCGTAATCGCGTGGGATGGCCTTGCGCACCTTGGAGCGCGTGTAGCGGCTTGAAAGCGAGCGAGCGATCATGATGAGCTGGTCGAGCGTCGTCTTGTACCAGGCGGGCGAGTCCTCGCGTTGGCTGCGGACCAGGTCGATCTTCTCGCGCGGGTAGTAGATGAGCGTGCACAGCTCGCCCTTCTCGTCAAAGGAGAGCGTGTCGCCAAAAATCTCATCGACATGCTCGCGTACGACGCCCGAGCAGTTGTTGAGGATGTGCATAAAGGCTTCGTACTCGCCATGCACGTCGCTCATAAAATGCTCGGTGCCCTTGGGTAGGTTGAGGATGGCCGAGAGGTTGATGATCTCGGTGAATGCGGATTGCTCGGTGGGGAACTGTCTCGACAGCAGGCGCAGATACTTGAAATCTTGCGGATTGCGATCGAATGCGACCATGAAACACCTTCCGATGGGGCTGGTAAAACTGATAAACAGCGTTAAACGTTTATCAGTATGCGCCGCTTTTGTTTCGATTTTGCGCCAGCGGCTGAATTGTCGGCTGAATGGTTTGGTAAATCGATTTAGTGAAGGTAGATGTGTTGGTTGGGTGGAGACGACAGAAGGTGTTTTCTCAGATATTTATGCGTGGGGCCGGTGGAGACGATGGTGGTAAAGATGTTCGCTATTTTTGGTTCGATTTGGTAAATAGTGGACATATGTACCGTATGTAGGCTCACTGTGCGATAATTTGCGCAGCAATGAGTAAGGAGCCTCATATGAGTGATTTTGTCCTGACCTGTGAATCCGCCGCCGATCGAACTCGGGAGTTCTTTGAATCGCGCAATATCCCTGTCGTGTGTTTTCATTACGAGATCGACGATGTTGTCTATACGGACGATCTGTATCAGTCGATTACGCCGGACGAGTTTTTTGCCCAGATTGCCGCAGGCGCCATGCCCAAGACGTCTCAGGTGAGCGTGGGTGAGTACGAGGAGTTTTGGGAGCCGCTTGTTGCCGAGGGTAAAGACGTGCTGCACCTGACGTTGTCGTCGGGTATTTCGGGTACGTATGGCTCGGCTTGCGTTGCGGCGCAGATGCTCGCGGATCGCTATCCCCAGGGCGGCAAGGTGCGCGTCATCGATTCGCTGGCGGCGTCTTCGGGCTTTGGCCTGCTGGCGGAATGTGCCGCCGACGTGCGCGATAGCGGGGCTTCACTCGACGAGACGGCTGCCTGGATCGAGGAGCACAAGCTCAACCTGCACCACTGGTTCTTCTCGACCGATCTGTCGAGCTACCTGCGCGGCGGTCGCATTTCGGCTGCGAGCGCGATCATCGGCACGGCGCTTAAGATTTGCCCGCTTATGACAGTCGATTGCGAAGGTGGGCTGTCGCCACGTGAGAAGATTCGCACTAAGAAGCGCGCGATTTCCGAGATGGCTAAGACCATGATGGCACACGTGCAGGACGGTGCGGATTATTCGGGTAAGTGCGTCATGTCGCACTCGGCGTGCCGCGAGGATGCCGAGGCAGTTGCGGCGCTGATCGAGGAACAGATTCCGCAGCTTAAAGGCAAGATTGAGATCAATAACATCGGTACTCTGATTGGCTCGCATACCGGACCTGGTACGGTGGCGCTCTTCTTTATGGGCGACAAGCGCGTGAATTAGTTTGCCCCATCACATCGCTGCATGATTGCTCAAACGAAAACGGCCCGCCTCACGTTTGTGGGGCGGGCCTTGCTGTTGGGGTTAGCGTTTCTTTCCGCGGAAGAAGAAGCCGTGCAGTGACGGCTTGAGGCCGCGGTTGGCGCGATGCTCCTCGACGCGCTCGTGGATCGAAGCGACGCGCTCGATGACTTCGTCGGGAATCGGCACGTCGGGATTCATGTTCTCGACTTGGCTGACCTCGGCGGCGGAGACCTGGTCGATAATGGGCACATCGTCGTGCGAGATGACAGGTGTGGCGTCTTCCTTCATCTTGCGATAACGCTGCATCATGTCGGTCTGCAGCTGCTGGGCCGAAGGCGGCGTCCAGATGATGGCGTTGGCGCCGGCGGCGATGGTTTCACGGATGCTCTCGGGCGTCTTGCCGCCCGGCGCGATGAGCGGCAGGTTGGGATAGTGCTTGCGCAGCTCGCGTAGGACCTGGGGCGTGTTCTTGCCGGCGGCGATGTTGAGAATCTTGGCTCCAGCGCGCACCTTGGCGTGGGCATCGTCGTCGCAGCGAACGACCGTAGCGATGACGGGGATGTCGGCGATGTTGGTGATGTGCTCGACCATCTCGGCGGTGGCGGGGGAGTTGACCACACAGCCCGCCGCGCCCTGCATCTCGGAGACGGCTGCCATCTGAACGGAGCGCTTGCCGGTGGTGGTGCCACCGCCCACGCCTACGAAGACCGGGCACTCGGCGACGGTCAGCAGCGCCTGCGTAATGGCGGGCTGCGGCGTGAAGGGGTAAACGGCAAAGACGGCATCGGCGTTGGAGTTGCGGATGACCGCGACGTCGGTGGTGTAGATGAGCGATTTGATACGACGGCCGAAGAGCGTGAAGCCGCTGGCCTCCTCAATCTCGTCAGGCATGCGAAGGGCCGCCTTGCGCAGGCGCCCGTCGATGGGCAGCGGCTCCATGGGAAGCAGTCCGTTGGGGGTCACGGCTACCTGGGGTTCGGTGAACTCGTCTGCGAGCTCGACCTCGGAGAAATCGACCGAGGCGACGATGTCCTCGTGAACTTCGGTGGGAACATCGATGGGGGCTTGGTCGTTCGCCGCGGCGGGCGTGTCGAAGGAGCTGGTGCCGACAAAGGCGTCGACGCGCTCATTTAGATCGTTGAGGGTATCCATGGAAGCTCGATTCTATGTGATGACGGCCGGCGCGATGCAGCCGGAATTGCGAATGCTAAATCGTTTGACGAGTTGATTTTTCCCCGCCGCGCCATCCGTTAGACCGAAGGGCCGGCGAACGTGAAGGAGCTGTGGTGGCGGGTATTGAGGTGCTATCTTGAATGTCCCGTTTAAAAGAGAGGTGACGCGGTATGGAATTGACAGCAATGTTTAGCTCGATTGGCCTGTGCGTGGGCGCAATCGTTGCCGCCGCGGTCATCTACTTTGTGGTCACGGCCATTAAGGGCAAAAGGGCCGAACGCAAGGAGCGCGCGACGCTTAAACAGCATCGCGACCAGCAGAGCAAACGCGCACGGAGATAGCTTGTTGAGTTTTGGATCCGTGCGCTAGCTGCGTTTTCGGATCAGGGCAATGTAGAAGCCCTCAAAGTCGCGGCTAGGCGGAATGGTGAGCGTGCCGGGCAGGCCGTTGGCGATGGCCGATACCTGACCCGCGGCAATGGCCTCGGTCAGGGCGTTGGACTCGATGCGCGGCTCCTCACCAGCTTCCTGGGCGCGGCGTGCCTCACTTTCGCTTGGCGTGCCGTCGAGGGGGATGAGCTCGCAATCCATGTGCTTGTCGAGGGCCTCTTGCAGGGCGTCCTCGTTTTCCTGCGGCATGATCGAACAGGTGGAATAGACGAGCGTGCCGCCCGGTTTGAGGGCTCCCATGGCGCGGTCCAGAAGCGCGCGCTGCGAGCGGGCGCACTTGCTCAGCAACTGCTCGGTGAGGCCGCGCAGGCTTTTCTCGTTGCCACTGATGACGGTGCCCGTGCCGGTGCAGGGAGCGTCGAGCAGGATGCGGTCAAAGCGGAAGAACTCGTCGAGCTCGCGTGCGTCGATGCGCATGACGGGCACGTTTTTGGCACCTTGGCGGTGGAGGTTGGACTCAAGCTTTTCGGCGCGGGGAATGCTCATCTCGCAGGCCGTGAGGTGTGCCTGGCCCTGGGTGAGGGCGGCGATCTGCGTCGTCTTGCCGCCAGGGGCTGCGCACATGTCCAGGATGTCCTCGCCTGCCTGGGCGCCCAGGACCAACGGCGGCATCATGGACGACAGGCTCTGTAGGTAGATCTTGCCGTCGCGGTAGATGTCGAGGTCCCATAGGTCGGAAACCTGGGCCTCGGGCAGGATAAAGGCGTCCGGATACCAAGCGACGGGGTTGTGGGCGATGCCGGCGGCACCGAGCGCCGCAGCGATGTCCTCGGCGGTCGCCTTGAGCGTGTTGGCGCGCAGCGTGACCGGGCGTGTGGCCGCGGCGCCGAAGCCCTCGATCATGAGCTCTGCATCGGCGGGCGCATAGGCGCCGGCGACCGTGTCGACCATAAAGCGCGGCAGGTCGGCGGCGGAGTGTTGGGCGGCAAGCTGGTCGGAAAGCTCGGTGGCGGCAAATTGCCTGAGCTTGAGCTCGGGCTTGACCTGCTTTTTCTGCTTACGACGACGCGGCTTGGACATCCGTCTTTCCTTCCCATTCCATTACATGTCGAGTGTTTTAGTACTGGCTCTCGTGCTTGCTGAAGAAGTCGAAGCGCGGGGGCAGCGGCTTCACGCGGTGCTCGCCGGGCTTCTCGCCCAGGCTCTCCACGAACTCGTCCGTGGAGGCAAAGATGTTGTCCCAGCTAAAGAAGGCGACGGGGTCGACGTCGAAGTACTCGCAGATGAGCTCGAGCGCTTGTTGGCGGCGCGCAGGTAGTCGTCGCACACGGCAAGCGCGCGGTGCGTCTCGAACTTGTACATGGCCTGCTCAAAGGCGAGGGCTGCCTGCTCGGCAGCCTCGACCACGGCGGCAGAGGCGTCACCGGCGGGGATGCAGCCGTTGCGATAGGGGCTCTCGTCGCCCTCCTTGATGGCGACGCCGTAGAAGCAACTGCGGGCCAGGCGGTTGAACACGCCGGTCAAAAGGGCGCTTTCCTTAAGGGCCGGGTCGATAACGCGCTTGTCGTCGCAGGCACGCACCTCGTTGCCGTCCTTGTCCTTGCCGGTCACGCGCGTGTCGTATGCCTTGGGGCTAAAGCTCACCGGCTTCTCGGACAGGCCGAGCGACAGCCAGTGCGCGCGCATCTGCTCGCAGGTGTAGTGGTTGAGCAGGTCGTCTGCCGGCGGGGGAGGCGTCTGCGAGGACGAGCTGGCCTTTTTGCCCATGTAGAGCAGGTGGTAGCAGGCGCTGACGGTGCTCTGCGTGAGGTCCCAGCCCAAGGCCTCCCACATGGCGGTCTGCGCGATGCAG
>JAIHVJ010000134.1 GCA_022720335.1 Collinsella sp. | reverse complement strand
AACCAGCTGGTCACGCAGGCCATGAGCCAGGACTTTAGCTGGACGCGCTCGGCCGACAAGTATCTGGACCTGTACTTCTTTATGCACCCGGAGATTGAGCGCCCGGCGGCGATCGTCGACGAGCCTGAGGTTGTTGCTGAGCCGGTAGCCGCAGAGGAGCCCAAGGCCGAGGAGAAGCCGGATGAAGCTGAGCCCGCAAAGGCCGAGCCTGAGGTGAAGGCTGAGGTTGCTCCTGAGCCCGAGCCTGCTGCGAAGCCTGCGGCAAAGAAGACCACGACTCGCAAGACGACAGCTAAGAAGGCTACTGCGACCAAGGCGGCGGCAACCAAAACCACCGCTACCAAGGCAACGACCACGCGCAAGCGCACGACCGCCGCTGCCAAGAAGGCCGCCGAAGCCGAGGCTGCTCCCGAGGTAAAGGCCGAGGTCGCTAAGGCCAAGCCGGCCACCAAGGCTCCGGCAAAGACCGCTGCCAAGACCACGACCGCCAAGAAGGCCACGGTCACAAAGTCGACCAAGACCAAGGCCGCCACGACCAAGGCAGCCGCAAAGCTGGCCACCAAGGTCGAGGAGGCGGGCGTCGAGCCCAAGACCGAAGCAGCTGTCGAGACGAAGCCCACCGCCAAGACCACCACGCGCAAGCGCACCACGACGACGGCCAAAAAGACCACGACAAAGGCCGCAGCTACCAAGGCAGAGGCCAAGCCCGAGCCCGCCAAGGAGACTCCGGTCTCCCCCGCCGCTCCGGCAGAGAAAAAGGCCCCGTCCAAGAAGACCTCCGTTCGCAAGGCAACGGCCACCCGCAAGCGCCGCTAATCCAGACGATCCAAAACCTAATCAAACCCTATGCAAGGGGCGCTCCAACCGGGCGCCCCTTCTCTGTAGGTAGTTGGTAAAACGATTTTCTAGGACAACCGTTCGCCGATGGTAAACGGATGTTGTTTATACAGCCTGTGTGCAACAGATATACTTACATCCTGTGCGTAAAGCCCATGGCCAGCAGGCCATGATTCTATTGAACTGGACCGTACTATGAGATTGATACACAACAGCCGTCTGCCGCAGTTTCGTACTCCGTTTGGCGCTGTGACCACTGGAACTTCCGTTTCGCTATCGGTGATTTTGGAGGATGCCGACCCCAACCAGGCAACGCTTACCCTGCGTACCTGGGTCGATGAAATCGGTGAGTCTCTGTATCCCATGACGCACGAGGGCGACGGCATATTTACCGTAGAGCTTGAGTGCACTGAGCCCTGTCTTATCTGGTACAGCTTTATCTGCAACATCGAGGGCCAGCCCGAGGTTCGCCTGGGCGCGCCGCAGGGCCGCACCGGCGGCGAGGGCGTAACCTACGACTACGCCGAGGTTCCGTCCTTCCAGATCACCGTTTACAAGCACCGCGAAGTGCGTCCCGAGTGGTACGAGCGCGGCATGGTCTACCAGATCTTCCCCGATCGCTATGCCCGCGACGAAAACTGGCGCGAACGCACGCTTGCCGAAGTTGAAAAACCGCGCAACGGCATCCAGCGCCGCATGGTCGAGGACTGGAACGAACCGCCCGAGTACGAGCGTGCCGAAGACGGCTCCATCAAGACCTGGGATTTTTACGGCGGCTCGCTCAAGGGTATCCAGAATGACCTGCCCCGCATTGCCGAGCTGGGCTTTACGGCCATCTACCTCAACCCGATCTTTGAGGCCGCGAGCAACCACCGCTACGACACGGCCGACTACACCAAGATCGACCCGATCCTGGGCACCGAGCAGGACTTTACCGAGCTGTGCCAGGCAGCCGAGAAGCTGGGCATCTCCATCATCCTGGACGGCGTCTTCAACCACACAGGCGACGATTCGATCTACTTTAACCGCTACGGTAACTATCCCGGTGTCGGTGCGTGGCAGAGCGAGGACTCGCCGTGGCGCGATGCGTTTTACTTCCATGAGGACGGCTCGTATGACTGCTGGTGGGGCGTGGGCAACATGCCCGCCATCAATGAGAGCTCCGAACTGGTGCGCGAGCGGCTCCTGGGCAAGGACGGCGTGATCCGCAAATGGCTGCGCGCTGGCGCCCATGGCTGGCGTCTGGACGTGGCCGACGAGCTTTCCGACGACTTCCTGACCGAGATCAAAAAGGCCGTGCTCGCCGAGAAGCCCGACGCGCTGCTGCTCGGCGAGGTCTGGGAAGACGCCTCCAACAAGATCAGCTATGGCCACCTGCGGCGCTACCTACAGGGCTCCGAACTCGACTCGGCTATGGATTATCCCTTCCGCGACATGGTCATCGGCTTTTTGATGGGCTACAAGAACGCCTACCAGGCAGCCGAGGATATCGAGACCCTGCGCGAGAACTACCCGCGCGAGGCACTGGCCTGCGCGCTCAATCTGCTTTCGAGCCACGACCGCCCGCGCATTATCTCGGTGCTCGGCGGCGGCCCCGACGAGTCGCAGCTGCCCGAGAGCGAGCGCAGCAAATGGCGCCTTGACGACAACTCCATGGGCCTGGCCAAGAGCCGCTTTTGGTTGGCGACGCTCATGCAGATGACCTTCCCGGGCGTGCCCTCGATCTATTATGGCGACGAGTACGGCCTGGAGGGCCTCACCGATCCGGGCAACCGCCGTACCCTGCCGACCAAGGACCAACTCCACGACTTCGATACACTCGCTATCCTTAAAAACGCCTCGGCCGTGCGCCGCGCGCTGCCCTTTATGGTCGATGGCGAGATCAAGGCCTTTGCGCCCAACGACGACGTTTTGGCCTACACCCGCACGGGCAAAGACGGCGAGGCCGCGACGGTTATCATCAACCGCAGCCTGCGCAATTCGCACTGCGTGACGATTCCGGCGCTCGGCGAATGTGCAAGCGACGTAATCAGCGGCCACGAGTGCGAAATCCATAACGGCACGGTTACGCTCGACCTGTACCCGCTGGGCTCTTCGATCATCTATCACCATGCCGAGAAGCGCCTGCAGGAGCCGCTCGATCATGGCGCGGGCGTCGTGTGCCACATCACCTCAGTGCCGACCGATGACGATAAGCCTGGCACGATCGGTGCGCCCACGCGTCGTTTTATCGACCACCTGGCTGCCATGGGCATGCGCTACTGGCAGGTCCTGCCCGTCAATCCCACGGACTTCTTCCGCTCCCCCTACGCTGGTCCTTCGGCCTTTGCAGGCAATATCGACCTGCTGCCCGAGAGCCACGAGGAGCTGGCTGCCGACTTCGTCACCTGGAAGGCCCGCGGCGGCGAGGATGCCGACCCGCTCTACACCGCGTTTAAACATCGCAATGCCGACTGGCTCGAGAAGTACTGCGTCTACATGGCGGTAAAGAAGCACTTTGAGGGACTGTCGCGCCACGATTGGCCGGCGGATGTCGCGCGCTACAACGAGCACCTGATCGATGACAAGCGCTTCCACGACGAGGCCGAGCTTCAGGCGTACATGCAGTACCGCTTTGACCTGGCCTGGTGCGAGCTTATGAACTATGCGCACAAGAAGGGCATCGAGGTCATCGGCGATATCCCGATGTATGTCTCGGACGATTCGGCCGATGCGTGGAGCGAGCCCGAAAACTTCTGGCTGTCCGATACCGGTAAGGCGATTGAGATTTCGGGCGCGCCGCCCGACAACTTTGCGCCCGAGGGCCAGGTGTGGGGAAACCCCACCTTCCGCTGGGATCACATGAAGAAGAACGGCTATAGCTGGTGGATGGATCGCCTGCGTCGTGCGTTTTCACTCTATGACCGCGTGCGCCTGGACCACTTCCTGGGCTTCCACAGCTACTTTAGCATCCCCGCGGGCAAGGCTTGTGCCGACGGCCGCTGGCTTGCGGGACCGGGCAAGGACCTGTTCCAGACGGCCTACGACGAGCTGGGGCCGCTCAACTTTATCGCCGAGGACCTGGGCTACCTGACACCCGGCGTTCGTGCCATGGCTTCGACCTGCGGCTTCCCCGGTATGGACGTGCTGGAGTTTAGCGATTACGACGTCCGCAACGGCGTGCATCCCACGCCGGGCAAGATTCTGTACACCTCGACGCACGACACCTCGACGCTCGCCGGCTGGTGCACGCATTCCTTTGCGGGCGGCGACGAGCCGAGCGGCATTGCATTGGCAAGCGAGCTCATGGGCGATGCCCTGGCAAGCGATGCTCCGCTCGTGATGATGCCGCTGCAGGACGTGCTGGGGCTGGGCGACGATGCACGTATGAACGTGCCGGGCGTGGCCACGGGCAACTGGACATGGCAGGCGCAAGAGGCCGACGTTGCGGCAGCCGAGGAGAAAACTGCGAAGCTCCTGCGCAGCACCCATAGATTCTGGGGCGAAGCGTGATAAAACCCCCGATATAGGGTACAGTTACAATTGTTTGAATTTTTGCGGGCAGAGCGATCTGCCCGCTTTGTGCTGAAAAGGAAGTATTATGGCGCGCTACGATTACAAGTGCACGAGCTGCGGCAACGTGTTTGAGGTTGAGCACCCCATGTCCGAGACGCCCGAGGTCGTATGCCCCAGCTGCGGCGCCCCGGCATCCAAGACGTTCTCGGCCAGCGGCATTAAGTTCGAAGGCAGCGGTTTCTACAACACCGACCAGCGAAGCGGCGGCTCCAGCACCAACGCCACCAGCGGCTGCTGCGCCAATTGCCCGCATAGCCACTAATAACAACGTGGCCCCACGATCAACTACGATCGCGGGGCCACTTCTTTGCGCTATGAGTCGATAATTATTTTTAAAAATTAGTATATTTTAAAATCCGCCCATACCAGCAGAATAGGGGTCGTCACAGGTACCATCGCTATACCAATGAGTAGATCCGATATAGTTACCAGCTGCATCATATTGATCTAATTGACGAATGACATACTTACCACCACTATTATTGGAAGAAGAAATACTGCTAGAAGATCCACCAGAATTATTATTAGAATAGTTACTACCGCTAGAATAACTATTCTGCTGAGAAGTCTGCTGTTGAGCTTGTGCTGTTACTTCCTCTTGAGTCTTCGCCTCAGCTTCTGCTTTTGCCTTATTTACATCATCAATACGAGTTTGATAAGGTAGTGTCGAGAAAGTTGGTGTAGCGCCCGATCCGAAGTGAGTCGGCCCGGCGTACTGGAATCTGGAATACGGTTGATATCCTATGCCGCCTCGACCC
>JAIHVJ010000469.1 GCA_022720335.1 Collinsella sp. | reverse complement strand
GTCTCGAAGACCCGCAAGTACGGGATGCGCTGCTGGGACGCGCGCGAGGCCATGCAGGCGTTGGCGAAGTGGACCGGCTCGTGGGCTTGGGTGGTGGACTGATGGCGCGCACGAAACCGAGCCTTGCCGAGGCGTTGAGCCCGTGGAGCGCTCCGCATGACGCGGCCGACCTGTTGGAGGGCTTCAGGCTCTCCATCAACACCTTGGCCGAGGAACAGCACACTGGGTTGCCCGATTCGCCGCGCGTGCTTAACGCCCTGCATCTGCGCAACGGCATGGAACTGGCAGCTCTCGGCGGCGACTGGCCGGCAATGGGAGTGCGGCGCGTCGGCGGCGCGTGGACGCTGGACGCACGCCAGTTCGACCTGTGGGCGCAGGGGCAGATAAGCGTATTCAGGCGCAGGGCCGAGGCGGCTCAGCCGACCGTGCAGATGCAGTCTCGCATGAGTTTGATCTAGGAGGGATGATGGGGTATTTGACGACGGTCGAGGTGGCCGAACTGTTGAACGTGAAGCCGGATACGGTGCGCAAGTGGCGGCAGGAAGTGGGCAAGGGGCCGCGTTGGACGCGCTGGCCGGGCACGAGGCTGGTCCGGTACGAGAGCGCCGAGGTGGAAAGGTGGCGTCATGCCGGGCAGAAGGGATAGGCAACGTGTGCCGCCAGTCGTCTCGGCCGAGGTCATCGAGCGGTGGGGCAACGACTGCTGGCTGGGGATGCCCGGCTGCACTGGCGGTAAGTCAACGTACGTTGACATGCACCGGCAACCGGGGGCCGTGGTGCTGGACTTCGACGCACTGGCCAAGGCCATGATGCCGGGCTCGGACGCCGAGCACGTCACCGTGGAATGGGTGAGGCGTATGGCATCGGGGGCATGGTACGGGGCCTATCGGCACATGGTGCGCGTCACGGAACCGGTGGAGCTGTGGCTGGTGAAGACCCTGCCCTTCACGCCACGAAGCCCTCGGCTGCTGGACGAGTGGATAGCCCTGGACTATGACATCACGGTCTGCGACCCCGGCAAGCAGGAGGTGATGGACAGGCTCAGGGCGCGAGGCATGGACGTTGGTAAACGGTTGCAGGCCGGCGTGCTCCAGTGGTACCGGCAGGGCATCACTCAGACCGGCATCGATGTGAGGCTCAAGGCTCGCAGGTCAAGGCTCGCGGCCCTCGGGCTCGCCAACGGACCCGATGCCGGCCTGATCGGCTCGCAACCGGCGCGGCCGGCATGGTGACCGTCGTTTTTT
>JAIHVJ010000133.1 GCA_022720335.1 Collinsella sp. | reverse complement strand
GTCAGACATTCAAGATGTCAGACGTCGAACCTGCGCCAAAGACGCAGCTGGGGCTACTAGTTGCCTACAATCGCTCGCGAAGCTCACCTGTTCGTGCGTGAATGTCTGACAGCTCCGTCAGACATTGTCGGACATTTGATTGTTCGACAAATGCGCACGTGGTCGCGTTCGCAAAGATAACTGAACGGTCGATGGGTGCGTTGAGACCGGAGCAAACGGCGGATGCCAGAAAAATGGCCTCACAGAATCGCACCCATGCTTGATAAAATTGACCGCCCGGGCGCAAATACCCGGGCGGTCAATTCATCCCCTCGTTCGCGATCCTGTCGGGTTTTGGGGCTTTGACATGTTGTTGACGGATGGATCAGCCGTACAGCTTGATCTCCCGGGTTCCATGTGGTCGTCCCCCAATAAGACGTCCCTGATGTAGCTCTGCGGCAGGAACTCGACGGGGGAAGTTGTCGCCAGGAAGTCGTCGAACCACGCCCGCGGTGTCGGGTCTGGCGTATACATGACCTTGGTCGCGCCGTCGGGCAGGGTGATGGTGAGTCGCACCGCGCCATTGCGTCGATACGCCCTCGACCATTCCTCATCGGTATCGCCATACCCTTTGCGATCCGTGGTCGTCCTCAACACGCCCCCCAGTTCATCGAATGACCGCGGATGCTCTCTGAGGTCATTCGATGCAGCTGTGATCTCGTGCGCCTCGCCGCGTTGTACGCCGGCTTCCACTCGTCGGGCAAATATGCTCTTTCGAAAATTTCGCGCGACATCTCGCGGAACTTAACTTCATCCGCCCGCGGCCTGTTCGGGTCGAGCGCCATCTCCGAAGCCTCGGCGGATCCTCGTCCTCCTCGACCGGTTCGTCCTCCTCCCAGCCCCAGAAGAAGTGGGTCCCCGAGCAGGGCCACTGGGAGATCGACTACGGCCAGGTCTGGGTCCCGAACGTGGTGCACGTGCGCCATGAACGCTACTGGGTCAACCATGGTGGAACCAAAGTCGGACCGTTTGACAGCAAGGCTGCTGCATGGGCGTGGTGCGATAACGATGTCGATAATGGCGGTATTGGCGGATCTGTGATCGATGACTCCTATACCACCAGCGAGGACCAGGGGCACTACGAGCAGCAGGCGACCGGGCAGCACTGGGTCGTCGACGTGGCCGGACATTGGGGGTAGTCGCGGCCTTCGGGCGGTATCGCACTGTCGCTGCGATTCACATCGCATGAACGATGGATGAACTCGCATGAAAACCCAAGCATACGGTGGTTTTATCTGACTAAAGAGGGTAAAATCACCGTAGAAGACGACGCATCCCGTGTAAGTATCGAGAGCGCGGGCGGCCTAGTTTTCTGGTTTAGTTAAATGCCCGGGCTCCACCCCGGGCATTCTTATTTGCGCTTGTTGCGGCGCAAATGCCGTCCACCGTCCGCACCGCGCGTACGCCTACGGACCTTAACTCGGACATCATACGAATCGAAAAACGCAATGACGAACGTGCCGACCGTCGCAAGGGCGGCCAGCGCATCAAGGATCTTTAGCATAGGGAAGCCTCCAATCGAATTGTCGGCCGCCCGCGCACGGAATGCGTCGTCTTGTCAATTCTAGCTGAAGCGGCGACTGTCGAACTTAATCGCCAGATAGCCACAGTCTCAAAACGTATGCCGCACGGCACTCGAAAACCGAACCCTCGATGCCGTGAACAGCGAGTGCCAAAACCCAGTGCCAAAACCTCCACTTGCATTCCCATGAGAAAATCAAAAGACAAGGCAGGAGGCTGAAAATGACCAGATACGGATACGCTCGCGTGAGCACGAAGGATCAGAAGCTAGACAGGCAAATCGAGGCGTTGGTCAACGCCGGCGTGCCCTATGGCCATATCTACAAAGACAAGGAGACTGGCGCACGCGAGGGCGACCGCAGGCAACAGAAAAAGTTGTTCAAAAAAATGAAACGCGGGGATGAGGTGGTGGTCGAATCTTGGGAGCGCCTAACCAGATCGACCAGGCAACTGCTGAACTACGACCTTATGTTCAGGAACTTAGGAGTGAAGCTCATATCACTGAAACAGCCCGTTGACCTCGATACCGCCTTCGGCCGTTTCGTACTGGGTACCCACGCCTGTACAGCCGAGCTCGAGCGCGACCTGATCAGGCAGCGCCAGGCCGAGGGCATCGCCGTCAAACGGAGCCACGGTGGTAACGTCGGGGGCCGCCCGCGCATCGCGGACGTCAAGGCAGATGCCGCCGTAAAGCTCTACCTTGCTCGCGAGACGCCAATTTCCGACATATGCGCCGCAACGGGCATCTCGAAATCGACCCTGTACCGCGTGCTCCGCGAGCGCGGGTTAGTGGGCGTCGGAAGATAAATCCGAGTGCGTTACTATACAGGCGTGCGGTATTTCTCCAATCGAAAACCTGCGTGAACGCATGACCTGAGACGCCTTTTTAGAACTCACCGATCGCAGGATGACTACAAATCAACAGCGGCCGTGCATTGTTCCCAGCCGTACGGCGTGGCGGAGCCATGCCCATTGTTGATTGGAGTGCCGCACCATGGCAGACAATCCGAGCGAAAAGAAAATCAACGAGACATCCGGCGTGAAGGCCGTCCTCGATGAGGCTGCCGAGCGGATCGAGGCGACATGGCGGGAGAAGCTGCTGCGCGAGACTGCCGACCTCAGAACCGAGAACGCAATGCTCATGGCCCAGGTGGATGAATTCAGCCGCAAGCTCGCCGAGGCGACGGATCGGAATGAAAAGATTGAGGCCGACTGCAATGAGCAGATTGCCTTCATCGAGGAGAAGTTCGAACTCGATACCGCGAGCCTCGAACTCGAGAACAACGAGCTCCACGCCGCGAGCGTCAGATACCTCGCCGATGCCAGGAAGCTCGGCAGGCAGGTCGTCCAGCTCCATGCCGAGGCTGAGGCCATGGTCGATGAAATCGAGCGCCTGCGCGGCGAGCGTGACGCTGCACTGAAAGCCCAAGCCGACACACTCCTGGCCCAGCGCGACCTGACAGCCGAGGTCGCCGCCCTCAAGGACCGCCTCGCTGTAGCCGAGCAGCGGGCGGCCGTGGCCGAGGCAAAGGTCGAGGTCATGACCCAGATGAAGAGCGAGTAGCCCCACGTTTCTCCTATCAGGCGGCTGATTTCCAGAGACCTCCTAGAAGCGTTCTAGGAGGTCTCTGGAACCGAGCGCGGCATCTTCAATCGGCACGATGTCTCGGTAGATCAGGCGATGTCTGTCGTCGCGCCATTCGTCGCCGTGGTAATGTCCGAAGAGCCAGACGCGATAGTCGAGCCGCCCGTCGAGCTCGCCCAGGAAGGTTTGCAGCGGATCCCCACGGTACTCACGTCCGCGCTCCCAGCACAGCTCTCTAGCCAGTGCAGCAGGAGCCTCATGCGTCACCACGTAATCGATCCTCCAGCCTACGCGGTTGAGCGAGGCGCGGCAGTGGTCCATCTCCTCCTCGCTCGGCATCTCCTCGGGCCACCAGCTCCTCCCCTCCTTGCGATACTGCCTGTCGTTGCTCGCGGCTCCGCCCATGGTAAGAACCGTGGTTCCCGCGATGTCGAATACCCCTCCGCGCATGAGGTGCAGCACGTGCGGTCGTACCTCATGGACGAGACCGCCGCTCCACTCCCGCACCGGCAGTTCTGTCAGGGCGTGGTGGTTCTCATGGTTGCCGTCTACGAAACACGTGGTCCACGGCTTCGATTCGAACCAGTCGAGCCAGTATTTCTCGGCGTTGGATCCATCCCAGACAAAGCCGAAGTCGCCGGCCACGATCACCGCGTCATCGCGCGTCAGGGTTCGGCCCAGCGGCCAAGACCTGAAGGCGAACCTGCTGGCCCCGTACTCGGCCCTGCCGTGCACGTCTCCTGTCACATAGACAGCCATCAGTACGCACCCCACGGCAGGAGTTTGTCCCCGAGCCTCACGATCCGGTCGTACAGCACGGTATGACGTTCGTCCGGGTTGCCGTCTCGGTGAAAATGGCCGTAATACCAGCGCTTGTAGTCCAGGCGATCCTCGAGCTCGTCAAGGAATTCGGTCAGCCGGTCCACATCAGGGCGCTCCCAGCCTGGGTCCGGGTAGAGCGTCGGCGAGAGCATGCGCGTCGAGCAGGTATGGGTGATGACGCAGTCGACCTTCCAGCCGACTTCGTCGAGCTTTGTCCGTGCGGTATCGAAATCGCGCTCGTCCGGGAGCTCCTGAGGCCACCAGCTGGAATAGGGCACGCGGTATTCCCTGTCCACGCTCGTGGCACCGCCCATGGTGAAGACCGTCGAGCCGTCGAGCTCGAAGACCTCCCCGCGCATGAGGCAGCGGATAGACGAAGTATCCGACAGGCGCTGCGTCAGCCCGCCATGCCACGGCTCCATGGGGCGCTCCTCCCAGTGATCGAAGCGCTCGTGGTTGCCGTCGACGAACAGTGCCGTGTAGGGGCGCGACTCCAGCCAGGCGATGTCGGCGCATTCCTCGGCAGAAAAGCCCCACGGAAAGCCAAAGTCGCCGGCGACGATGAGATAGTCGTCGCCGGTAAGGCTATCGCCAAGCTCCCAGTCGCGGAGCTTTTGCATGTCGAGCCCACCGTGGATGTCGCCTGTCACATAGACCGTCATCGGATCGCCTCTTTCCGCTTGTAAGCCGCCAGCTCGCGCTCGACCTGCCTGTCGCCGGTCTCGTTGACCCACCAGGGCCATTTCACCCGGCCGCACAGCTCGTCGACTCCGGCGAACCACTCCCTCAGCTCGTCGAGGCTCACCGGGGAGTGCCCGTTGGCATCGCAACCGACGTCGTAGCGCAGAAGGCCCTGCTTGCGGTTGAACTCGTTGTACGCGCCGCCGCTGCTGTGGATGTGCCCGTGGAGGTGCCACGATCCATGGTTCATGCCCTGCCAGTCGGCCATGGGGTAATGGCTCAGGACGATCTTCTGCCCGTCGATCTTGAGCACGCAGATCGGCGGCTCCACGGTGAACGCGCCCGCGACCGCCGGCTGGGTCCAGTCCTTGTCGTGGTTTCCCGGGACGAGGTGGATGCGCCTGCAGGCGATCCGCTTGCGCAGCCCGTAGGCGTCCTGGGCGGTAACCAGATCATACTTATTGTCTCCTTCTGTCGCTAAAAAACGCTCTCCTTCGATGTCGGGAGACGTATTTTGAGCGGCATGAGGTGCACAAACCTCATGTTCCAAGCTCCAATCTGCCGGATTGTTCCAGCTAAAACTTTAAAACCTCGTGCGGGCAGAAAACCGTGTCCCGTTTGTGGGGTCATAGTATAGGCACTGTTAGAACTAATAGCCCAAATCCGTTGCCAACTAGCCACTATTGGCAACTATTAGGCCTTTTAGACAGCCGAACTGACTAATAGCCGCTATTTGTTAGGCCGTTTTGCAACCACGAGCGCTGCCGTGGATTCTTGATACGGCGCATCGACAACAGCAATGTCAAGCGGGTAGAATGGTGCCGACGGCAGCCCAAGTCGTAGGAAGCTGGGCAGAGCCGTTGCTTTGAAGAGTTAGGTCACCGCCTTAGCGACGGTGACCTTTCTTTTTGGGCTTCGAACCCTGCTTGAGTGCCTTGGAAAGGCCGACGAGGGCCGTGAGGAGCGAGACCAGGGCGGTCAGGAGCTTCACGAACTCGGTGAAATCGGTCATGGGCATCACCTCCCATCGGATGGAGGGCTCTGCCCGGCACGAGGACTGCCGACAGCGCTGCTGATTCTAGCAGAGCGTCATTCTTCTTCGATCAATCCGTGCTCCACTCCCTCGCCGGAATCCAGTCTTTCCGCAGCTCGACGAAGGTGTTCTTGATTCCCGCGACCCCAAAACGGATCGTCTTCGTGCTCGTCACGGGCCTTGAGCTTGCCCCTGGCTCTCTCGACGGCCTCGCCAGTCGCTTGCCGCCGAACCTCATCCTTAACTTCCTCGCCGATCTCCCCAAATTCCAACGCCGGCCCGTTCTTGCTCACCGGTCCGTACATGCTCGGCCCTCCCCTGCTCGCGACCTGTTTTCCAGCCAAGACCGTACTCGCTATTGCTTCTAATAGCTTGAACAGCTCTTCATCCGGCCACTATTAGCAACTATTAGTCCAAATCCTCCAGCCCAGCAGCCAATAGCCACCATTAGCCCAGCTAAACGACCAAAACAAATCGCCCGGTGCACAGAATCTGAACAGTCACGAGACGCGTTGAACTCAACATGCGCGGCCTGTCCCGCGTGGACAGCTACAGGGTCGTCTGCGTCGCCGGCCCTGTTGCCATTCAATCAGCTGCATAATATACAGGCAGGTCTCCCGAGTACTCCCGTCGCCCTAGTGCGTTGCCATTTAAAGCAACGAGTAACGCTTGGGTAAGAGGGCCCACCTTCACTCTTGGTGAATCACTCGCCGCTCCTGTGCCCTTTTCGGCAATTTCCTGTATCCCTTTTGGAAACTCGAGTGCCTATCTGGCCGACGAAAAGATTTAGCGAATTTAGGTGTACCACTCTGTGTTAGTTTGTATTTTAGACAGTATTTGTGATACGCTTTGTTTCAATCAGTAGTGGTACGATTTCGTTTGTTCAACGAAGGAGGTAATTGTCTATGGCAGTGGCCGAGGAGAAGAAAAGAATCCAGGTTACTCTGCCTCTCGAAATTTGGCGTGATCTCGATGACTACGCGAAGAGCCGCGGTGTAGCTAAGTCGTCTATGGCGGCGATCGCTATCGCCGAGTTTTTGGAGCGTGTTAAAGAGCAAAAATAGATATCCATGTGGGCGACACGGGACGATTCATCCGATGCCCGGCGAAGTGCTTCGCGGTAACTCTCACTATTGGGCATGGCGGCGTCCGATTTCGCGAATCAGGCCGTCACAGATGCCGCCATGCCCAATAGTGAGAGTTACCGCGAAGCACTTCGCCGGGCATCGGATGAATCGTCCCGTGTCGCCCACATGGTGCAGGATATGGTCAGCGAGAAGGTCGCGATCATCAAGCCGCCGTGGATGCTCGAGCTCGGTTTGCCTAGACTTGACACCGATATCATGGGGCGGATTTGGTCGTTCCAGCGCAAGGACGTTTACAAATCCACCTGCTACATCAGCCTTGCCACCATGGCGGCGGACGTCAACTCGGATCGGTCGAACGTCAAGAAGAGAATCGATAAGCTCGTCGAACTTGGTCTTTTGATTAAGTCGCCGCGTGGTAATAACAAATCTGTTGAGTACCGGCTCGATATGACGGCGATCGCTAAGCGCAGGCTCGAAGTCGAGGAGGGCAGGAAAAAGCAACGCGCCGAGAATTCGGCGAAACGCAAAGCTCAGTGGGACGCAAAGCATTCTGCCTAGTTTGAAGGGCTATGGGTTGTATGAACCCATAGCCCTATTTCTTAAAGGCTTTAGCCTGTGCGGGGCGCGCAGCGCGCCGCATCAGAAACCACCCGCTATGCGGGTGGGGCCAAACGGCTTTACAAAGCCGCCCCCTCGCCGGACACTTGCGATTGTTCAGGCCGCAAGGAATCCGAGTCGAGAGGGCGGTGGTGGCGTATGGCCCAGAAGGCCTACAGCCTGTCGCACACGAAGTGGATGTGCAAGTACCACGTCGTGTTCACGCCGAAGTATAGGCGCAAAGTCATCTACAACCAAATAAGGTCCGACCTTGGGGAGATCTTCAGGAAGCTCTGCCAGTACAAGGGGATAGAGATCATCGAGGGGCACCTGATGCCCGACCACGTCCACATGCTGCTGGCGATACCGCCGAAGTACAGCGTGTCGAGCGTGATGGGCTACCTGAAGGGGAAGAGCTCGCTGATGGTATTCGACAGGCACGCGAACATGAAGTACAAGTTCGGCAACAGGAAGTTCTGGGCCGAG
>JAIHVJ010000132.1 GCA_022720335.1 Collinsella sp. | reverse complement strand
GGGCCGATACTCAAAGCCCATTGTGGCACCCCGAGCCCGCGGAAAGAAACTGCAACGCGGGGGAGGCGACCCCAATGGCTTTCTCATATCGTCTTTTGGGCTTCGAACCCTGCTTGAGTGCCTTGGAAAGGACGACAAGGGCCGTGAGGAGCGAGACCATAGCAGTCAGGAGCTTCACGAGCTCAGTGAAATCGGTCATGGGCATCACCTCCCATCGGATGGAGGGCTCTGCCCGGCACGAGGGCTGCCGACAGCAAGGACGATTCTATCAGAGCGGCTGACTCCCGCCCGATTATTACCATCCCACCGCGCCTGTGCAAAAAAGAGGGCCGCCAAACAGCGACCCTCCAGCGAAAGTGCATGTTATTTAGGACAGTCAAATTCTTTGAAAAACAAATGGATGCTGTAGAATTACAAATAAGAGTCACCCGGAAGGAGCGATCGATGAAAAGCAAACGATTTGTCCTGAATGCACTTCTGGTAGTAGCAATACTGACGCTCTTCGTCTTTTCGTACTCATACATGAATCAGCCAAGATTTGGATATGCTTTATACGCTGTTTTTTCCGGCGAAACAACTTACAACACTATAGGCTTCATTGACGCAATCTTTTTCTATGTAGTCGGCCCCGTATCAAGCGAACTGGTCGCTTTTGTTGTCAGCTACAACCTGAATCAACAAAGCCAAACTCACTCAGCGACTTCGGCCAAACAAGGAATCAATCTCTTCGCAATAATGATAATTCTGCAAATTGCGACCGTGTTGATTATCGCCCTGACCGCAACAAACGTTTTGAAGTATGAGTTCGGATTCATCGCGAGCTGTCTCATGGCAATTGCCGCGGGTATAGCGGTTTCGTATACGACACCGGCAAAGAAGTAGCTCAACTAACAGGGCCTATTTGGAATCCGAATCGTCCATGGAGCCGTCGATGCCGGTTGTGGTGTCGTCATCCGTATTGGAATCGTCATCCTTGGGGCTTATAGGACACACATTTTGTCCAATAAGCCCCGATCAATTCACACTCCTCATCCTCGCCGAATTGCGAGTATGGCAGAATCGGCACTGGATGGCAGCGCGCTAGGCCGTGTCCGCGGAGTTACCCCCCCCCGTTTTTATCGTAACAGCTGATTCTAGGGACGCTTCAAAAAGTCAACCGAGGGTTTTGTCCCGTCAAGACGCCGAACGAGAATTACGTACCGCCAAGAGCCTCAAAACACGCCCCTCGCGGAACAGAATCCTCACTCGATTTCCATGCGGAGTAAAAACCTCAATCAATCATCCTCCGCAACGTCTATCCACCAAAAAGGCCGCCCCACGTGGAGCGGCCTTTGCTTGCAGCTTTTTACTGATAGTTACTCAAAAATTATTCCAACACATCCACAGAAGAGCAGCGAATCGTATTTTTCTTTCGGGAATCGAGAAAATAGCCTACCTTGACTTTAGACCCAACGCTCACGGGGCTATCGTTTACATAGCGCGTATGTTCTGAATCAACCAGAATGGTCAGACGATCAGACCCGTCGTTATATGGATCTTCGCTTTCGACCGACATGGTAAAATCGCCAGAGCTGTCAACGTTCAACACCAATCCGCTCACGAACCACAAATGTGAATAGTCACCTCCGCTATCTTTTTGGCAACGCTCAACTTTTAGAAATAGCGCAGAGAATGCGAACACGGCAACTGATATAGCGATGAAAACCTTAACGCCACTCCCCTTGCCATGAAATACAAATTTATTCGCCAAAGAAAAATACCCCTGCCTTATCCGTGTAATTAGCATAGTACTACGTTAACGTGCTCATGGCTGTGGGTTGGTTTAACCTACAGCCATGCTAAAGTTGCCAAAAGGGGCACAAAGGCCAATACGTTTGCGCCATGCCGGCACAGCGACCTGGCATCGTATGCACCGGCGGGATCATCGCTGGCCTGCAAGGAGGGCATATCCACGCGCTCATGGTCGCCGGAGGCCTCGTGATGCAGCACGCGCCGGGCGGCGACTGGAAGCGCGTCGATTGGGACGTGCTTGCCGCCTGGCTCGACAGATACGGTTACAAGGTCGCTGATTGCGAGACGGAGACCCTTCCGACCGCCGACGCGGCGAGTGGGAACGCGAGGGTAAAAACGCATCGTCGCTGAACCAGTGAGTCAGTATTCTTTAGTTGGATGATGGATATTGAAATTGATTAGCGAGATAATGTGCATATCTCATAATGTATGCGTTGCACCATGAGAGAGGGGTCTGTCATGAGCTGGAAACCGAGAAAATGCGTTATCGCCGGTCTCGTGACAACCGGTCCTGGCGGCGGCTTGTTTGCAACCGCAATGACATCGTACCGACTTTTCACTTGCATGTTCTGAAAGGCAGTTGCCATGCTGTCGCAAAATCAATCAAGATACTTGGTCACAATCGGCTTTGCCCTGCTTGCATTACTCTTTGCTAGCGACCTTTTGCTGAAACCGCCCAAGGAACTCGTTTTGCTTGCCATAGACTGCATTTCCGCCCTTTACTTTACGGCAACCCTATTCGTCGGACTAAAGGAGAGGAAAAAAGGCGTAGTCGCTGCATCTGCCGTAGGCGTGATCATAGCCATTGCCTCATTCTTTATCGGACACATTGGTGATCTAGGGGCGATATCGTAGGAATACGACCGGGAGATCCGGGGCCAGATTGCCCGGGTCGCCCGGTCGGCTCGCGCGACGGCGCGGCAGTTCCACAGAAAGATCTCCGGACTTCACGCCGTTTCTGATCGCATTGTAGACAGCCATCTCGTCTTCGCAGTCGGCGAGCACGCGGTGTGCGTCGTCGTTTTGGATGTCCAGTAAATCTCGAAGGTCCTCCATGCACCAGCGTCCGAGATCTGGCCATGCGCGTTGCGCGAGCTGATAAGTGTCTATTGCGATGTTGTAGTTAAAGTCCAGGCCAAAGCCGTCCCAGGCAGAACGGTATTGTTTCCTTGATTATCAACTTCATCCGGACACTTCCCGCATTCATCCGTGTGTGTACGGATGAATGCGGGGTTCAATACCCCGGCGGCCTGATCGGCAGACCGCCGGGAATTCTCAGTCCTCGAAAAAAGCCGGCACCCGGTTAGTCCTGCGCATCTTGAAATCGCCAGACTCGTGGGAGACGTAGAGAATGCCGTCCATCCCATCTCGCGATGCATATGAAAGGTGAACAGAACCGCAATCCGCTCCATCATCGTCGAGAAGATCGAACGAATTCGGGTCGCTCGTTGCGGCCAAACGACCATTCAGACAAGAGCCATCGCCATTACAGATTTGCCATTCCATGTCTTCGCCTGCAAGAATCGCCATAGACGGCCTGGTCGCGCCATCGTTGGCATACATCCCGTCTATGCCAAACCCATTTTCAGCGCCATCGATGAACGACTGCTCGGACCTATACCTCGCAAATGATGCACATAGCACCATTGCAAGACAAAGTACAAAGCCAACAATCGCTATCTTTGCATAGCTCTTGCCTATCATGTCATTCACCTCGCTCGTATGTATCGAGGTATTCCTGCTTGAGCGTCTGCGAGGACGACTCGGTCTTTTCCACGAGCGTGCCGGCCTCGATGAAGTAGAACGAGTTGGTGAGGTCTGCCAGGTCGTCGAGCAGATGGCTTGAAATGAGCACGCTGCGTCCCCGCGCCACCTCGCTGCGCATCGCGTCGCAGGAGGTTTTCCGCTTTCCCGGATCGAGGCCGTTCAGCGGTTCATCGAGGATGAGGTACGGGCAACCGGTCGATATCGCCATGGCAAGCTTTACCTGCTGCTTCATTCCTGTCGAGAGTTTACGGGTCGGCTTGTCGAGATATGGGGAGATTCCGAGGGAGTCGCAGAGCGAGTCGATGTCGGCGGCCGATTTCCACGCCTCCCTAACGAAAGAGAGGTGCTCGATGGCCGATAGCGTGGGATAGAGATCCGCGCTGCCCGAAGAGCTCAGGTAGACGAGTTCTGCAAATTCGGCTGATTGACGTTGGTTGATTCCGTCTGCCACCAGGCTTCCCGAGTGGATACGGGTGGGAAATTGGCCCGACAGCGCTTCAAGAAAGGTGGTTTTCCCCGAGCCGTTGGGAGCAATGAGGCCCGCCGCCGTTCCCGGGCTCAAGAAAAGCGATCCGATTGAAAGTATCGTCGTGCTTCCGTATCCCACGCTCGCGTCCAGAAGCTCGAGCCCATGGTGCTTTTTCGCGGGTCCAGACTGTTTGGGCGAACGTGTCGCAACGGCGCCGACCGCGAAAAAGACCGCGACGTATGCCAGGGCCACGGCAAGCATCGATGCACCGCTTGAACCGGAGCCAATGAATTCTGTCGGGAAGCATCCTACGTAACCCGTTGCCTCGATAGGCGAGAACACGGCCAGCGGCAGGAGATTGAGCGCGGCGTTATGCTCCAGCGCCGAATCGGACAGTAACGGGAATGCCGGGGCCGCGACAAGCAGCGCGGAGGTAAGGGGGCCTGCGAGGACGCGCCTCGTTGCGGTCGATAGGACGGCGGAGAAAACGGATATCAAGGTTCCGCCCGCAAGAAGCGCGAGAAGCAGGGTCGTGAAGACGTTTCCCGCGGTCGTGGTGGTAAGCGCGCCGTCATGGAAGAAGGCGATCGGGTACCCAATTTGCCCGAAGCCGTTTAGGACCAAGGCGTAAATGCCCCCGGGTGCGAGGCCGGCGAGGAGCATCGCGGTCCCCGCGACGATTATCGAAAACACGATCTGAATAAGGCGCCGGAATTTGGGCACGGGCGCCTTCGCCGCCAGGGTCCCGGGCCTTGTGGCGCCGAGCACGAGTATCGACGAGAGAAGGAAGGGGATGAAGGGAAGGAAAGACGGCGCCGTGGCAATGGCGTAAGGCAGGAAGGAAAGGAATGGCAGGTCGTTTGCGGAGGCCGGGATATCCGTGATGCCGGAGCTGCTCAGGGCACGGCAATATGCGAGCGCTGCGTCATTGGTCTCTCGGTCTCCCACGATGGACCCGGATTGGAAGCCTTCGCCCATGAGCGCGTAGTAGCTCTCGGCAGAATCGAGAAAGGCGGCGTCGGTTTGAGCGGCAAGGACGGCATTCGCGTATCTTGCAAGCTCCGCGTCATCTTGCTGCTCTGGAGATAGGTCTGTGCCGCTGGCCTGGGGCGCGCGCGTATTGAATGCGTCGACAAAGCCCTGCATGCCCTGTTTCATAAAGAAGGGCCCGTAGATGGGTGAATTGAACGCAATGGGGATGGAGAAGGCTGC
>JAIHVJ010000131.1 GCA_022720335.1 Collinsella sp. | reverse complement strand
CTCGATAAGCTGCATGTCAACGACCCGTCGTTGGTGTGGGAGCCCGAGACTTCGGTGGCGCTCGGCTTTGGTTTCCGCGTTGGCTTCTTGGGCCTGCTGCATATGGAGGTCGTTAAGGAGCGCCTGGAGCGCGAGTTCAACCTGGACCTGATTGCCACGAGCCCTTCGGTGGACTATCACGTCTACAAGACCGACGGCGAGATGATTGATGTTCGCAGCCCGCAGGATCTGCCCGAGGCTACGCGCATCGAGCGCATCGAGGAGCCCTACCTCAAGGCCAAGATTATCTGTCCGCCCGAGTATACGGGTGCCGTCATGCAGCTCGCTATCGAGCATCGCGGCATTACAACCGACATGATCCATCTCACGAGCAAATCGGTCGAGATGCGTTTCGACATGCCGCTTGCCGAGCTCATTCTGGACTTTTTTGACCAGCTCAAGAGCCGCACCAAGGGTTACGCCTCGCTCGACTACGAGTTCAACGAATATCGCCCCTCCGAGCTCGTCAAGCTCGACATCCTGCTTTCGGGCGACGAGGTGGACGCGCTGTCGTTTATCGTGCACAAGGATAAGGCTTATGGCCTGGCCCGCGGTCTGTGCGACAAGCTCAAGGAAATCATTCCGCGCCAGCTGTTCGAGGTGCCCATCCAGGGTGCTATCGGCAACAAGATCATCGCCCGTTCCACCGTCAAGGCGCGTCGCAAGGACGTGCTTGCTAAGTGCTACGGCGGCGATATCTCGCGTAAGCGCAAGCTGCTCGAGAAGCAGAAAGAGGGCAAGAAGCGCATGAAAGCCATCGGATCGGTCGAGGTCCCGCAGGAGGCGTTTATGGCGATTCTCAAGGTGGACGAGTAGGTCCATGGCACTTTCTGAATACAGCAAGCGGTTGCTGGGCGCCTATGCCGAGCAGCCGTTCCTTATGGCTCCCATGGCGGGCGTGACCGATCCCGCCTATCGCATCATGTGCCGCCGTCGCGGTGCCCATCTTGCCTATAGCGAGATGGTGAGCGTGGCGGGCCTTGCCTATGCCAGCAATAAGACGTGGCGCCTGGTACTGCCGGCCGATGAGGAGCAGCAGATCTGCGTGCAGCTCTTTGGCTCCAAGCCCGATCAGTTTGCGAGCGCTGTTGCTGCCGTCGAGGAGCGTGTGGGCGATCGCCTGTCGCTGATCGATATCAACATGGCCTGCCCGGCTCGCAAGGTCGTCACCAAGGGCGAGGGCTCGGCGCTTATGCGCACTCCCGATCTGGCCGAGCAGATCGTCGAGGCGGCGGTGGGCGCGGCGCATGTGCCCGTGACCGTAAAAATCCGTAAGGGCTTTTACGCCGAAGACCGCAACGCCGCGACGTTTGCCCAGATGCTTGAGGGAGCAGGGGCCGCCGCGGTGGCGGTACATGGTCGCTGCGCCACGCAGCTCTATACGGGCCAGGCCGATTGGTCGGTCGTCGATGAGGTGGCCGACGCCGTCGAGATTCCCGTTATCGGTTCGGGCGATGTGTTCTCGGCAGAGGACGCTGCTGAGCATCTGCAAAGCTCGGGTGCCAGCGCGGTGTTTATCGCGCGCGGCATCTACGGCAATCCATGGGTGTTCGGCGATGCCCGAGCCCTTGCACTCGATGGCACGCCGGTTCCTTCTCGCTCCTCGGTTGAGCGCCTGGATGCCCTGCGCGAGCACCTGACGCTCACGCACGAGCTGTTGCCGCTCATGTCGCGTGCCCGCACGTACGCAAGCTGGTATCTAAAGGGCATGCCCCATGCTGCCGCCTGGCGCGCTCAGGTGGTGCGTTGCTCCACATACGAGGAGTTCATGGCACTGGTCGATGATATCGAGCACGATGTGGTGGCCTGTGAGGCCGCACTTGCCGCCGGCGAGTCGGTGCCCGCTCATCCGTTGGAGGCCTAACGGTGGCCGTTACCGCGCTGTACGTGCATGTGCCGTTTTGCGCCCAAAAATGCCGGTACTGTGACTTTGACTCACGCAGTTTTGCTCCGTGCAACATGAGCGTTGCGCTCGATACCTATTTTGAGCAGTTGTATGCGCGCCTCGATGCTTTTGGCGACGCAGGCGCGCTTGCACAGATCCGCACCGTCTATGTTGGCGGCGGCACGCCGTCGCTGGCGGGGGAGCGTTTGGTAGAATTTGCCCGGCGTATCTCTGCGTGGTGCAAGCCTGTTGAGTTTACCTGCGAGGCCAATCCCGAATCGCTGACCGCAGAGCTTGCCACTGCGCTTGCCGGGGTGGGTGTCACGCGCGTCTCTCTGGGCGTGCAAACGCTCGATAACGCCGAACTTACCGCCATCGGCCGCATTCACGATGCCGATCGGGCGCTCGCCGCCATCGCGACGGTCAAGGACGCTGGGCTTGTCGTGTCGTGCGACCTGATGTGCGGCCTTCCCGGGCAGACCAACCTAAGCTGGCAGCGCACACTCGATGGCGTGTTGGCGGCGGCGCCGCATCATGTGTCGGTGTACCCGCTCACGCTCGAGGAGGGCACGCCGCTCTATCGCATGGCGTGTCGCGACGAGTCGCTCGAGCCCGACGAGGATTTTCAGGCTGCATGCATGGATGCGGCGCGTGAGCGCCTGAGTGCGGCCGGCTATCACCCGTATGAGGTGGCAAGCTACGCGCTCGACGGCCATGAGTGCGCCCACAACATTGCCTATTGGACCGGACAGGGCTATCTGGGTTTGGGCCGCTCTGCCGCCGGTATGCTCGACGCCGAGGATTTCGATCGCTTGGCCGGGCTGTTTCCCGACGTGCTTGCTCGCGGCGATGCGTATCGCGTGCGCTTGGTGCAACGCGACGATGCCGCGACGACGTTTGATGCCGAGTATCTGTCGCAGCGCGAGGCGGCGGCCGAGGATTTGATGCTTGCCTGTCGCATGACGCGTGGCATTGGGCCCGATCTGTTGGTTCGCTCGGCAAGCGTGATCGCTGCAGATGAGTTGGCGGCGGCCTGCGACCGTGCGGTCGAGTTGGGCCTTGCCACCTGGGTGCCCGATCATATTGAAGGACATGCGGGGCGCGTCACCTCGAAAGACGTTATCGCAGGTCGCGTCCGTGCTCGTTTAGCGCCCACTCACTTGGGCTGGCTCGATGGAAATGTGCTGTTCGAGCTGTTTTGGGGTCTAGCCTAGGCCGCTCGGGTAGAATTACCGCAATATATACGCTGCTGTGAGCAGGAGGTTGCCGCGCATGGCGACGATGAACGAAAAAGATTACTACGAGATTTTGGGTGTCTCCAAGGACGCCACCTCGCGTGATATACAGAAAGCCTTCCAGCAAAAGGCCCGCAAGCTCCATCCGGACGTCAACAAAGAACCGGATGCCGAGGAAAAGTTCAAAGAGGTTTCCGAGGCCTATGCTGTGCTTTCGGACGAGCAGAAGCGTGCGCGCTACGACGCCATGCGCTCGGGCAATCCCTTTGCCGGCGCTCCCACGGCTTCGCCCTATGGCGGCGGTTACGCCGGCAGCGCGGGCTACGGCAATCCCTTTGAGGGCGGCTTTCCCTTTGGTGGCGCCTGGGGTCAGCCGCGTCGCGGGCAGGCTGCCTATAATCCCGAGAACGGCGCCAACGTGGTCGTCGATATTAAGCTCGACGCCAAGGAGGCCAAGGGCGGTGCCCGCAAGACCGTCCGCTATACGCGCTTCGATACCTGTGGTCACTGCGGCGGTTCGGGCTCTGTTTCGTCCGAGCATGCACATACCTGTCCGAGCTGCGGCGGTCGCGGCCACATCGATGTCGACCTGTCCTTTCTGTTTGGTGCCGGCACGTTCCAGTCTGTCTGCCCTGAGTGCGGTGGCTCCGGTAAGGTCGTCGCCGACCCCTGTCCCGATTGCGGCGGCAGCGGGCGAACCCGTGTGACCTCCGAGCAGACGATTGAGTTTCCCGCCGGCACGCACGATGGCGACGAGGTCCGTATTGGCGGCATGGGTCACGCCGGCACCAACGGCGCCTCTGGCGGTGATCTGGTCGGTCGGGCCCATGTTGAGGCCGAGCGCCTGGAAGGCAAGGCCCGTACCGGTTTTTACCTGATGGGCATCGTGGCGCCGTTTTTGGTGCTATCGGCCATCTCGGGCGTGTTCTCGGCCTTTGCCGTGATGTGCTTTATTCCGTTTGCCATGGGCCTGTTCATGGTGCTCTCGGACGGCGTGCTGCACCGCAGCCTGCTGTGGTGGAAGCGCGGCGCGATGCAGTTTGCCAACGGTTTTGCCAACGGATTTATGTTTGCGCTCGTGTCGGTTTGGTTTGCGAGCTGCTCGCAACGTGCCATGCTTTCGCCCTACGCAATGCAATAACATCAAACCCTCTGTTTGCGGCCGGCCCAGCTTGGGTATAGGACGCACTGTGACAATAATGAAAGTCGGAAGGATTCGGTCGTGTCGGAAAATAGGGATTACTACGAGGTGCTTGGCGTCGACAAGGATGCCGACGCGCGGACGATTAAGCGCGCGTTTCTAAAGAAGGCCCGTACCGTACACCCGGACGTTTCGGACGACCCCGAGGCCGAGGCTAAGTTCAAAGAGCTCAACGAGGCATATTCCGTTCTTTCCGATGAGCAGAAGCGTGCTAACTACGACCGTTACGGCACTGCCGACGGCCCCGGTGGCTCCGGCTACGTCGATATCAACGATATCTTTGGTGGCATGGGCATGGACGACTTGTTCTCGTCGTTCTTTGGCGGCGGTGCCGGCGGTGGCGCCCGCAGCCGTCGTGAGCGTCGTCGCGGACGTGATATGGCCATCTCGCTTTCGGTGACGCTCGAGGAGGCGGCGCTCGGCTGCAAAAAGACAATCAGCTATGACCGCCTTGCTCCTTGCGAGGACTGCAATGGCACCGGTAGGGCAGAGGGCGCACAGGAAAAGCAGTGCGGCCGCTGCCACGGTACGGGCTACGTCACGACGGTTCAGCGATCGTTTTTGGGCCAGGTTCAGTCTTCCTCGCCTTGCCCCGACTGCCATGGCGAGGGCACGGTTATCGATCATCCCTGCGAGACCTGCGACGGTCAAGGCCGCACGCCTTCGCACGAAAAGATCGACATCGATATTCCCGCCGGCGTTTCGACCGGTCGCCAGCTTCGTGTGAGCGGCTTTGGCGAGGCCGGCCTTCGCGGCGAGCCTTCGGGCGACCTGATTGTCAACGTGCGCGTCGCCGACCATGAGCGCTTTAAGCGCAACGGTGATGACCTGTACCTGGTGAGCGATATCTCGATTGCGCAGGCTGCGCTCGGCTGCGAGATTGAGGTCGAG
>JAIHVJ010000130.1 GCA_022720335.1 Collinsella sp. | reverse complement strand
TCATGCCTCTCGGCAAAACGTCCATTAGTTTATGGTGTCGTCCGTCAATCTAGCTGCAGAATCTATGTGCACACATTAATGCGACATGTGCGACTCGCGGCGAGCGTACACAACCGACACCACAAATCCGACTACGGCAATAATGGCCGCCACGCGCACGGCGACGGCAAAACCAATCGCCTGGGCAACGCCAGCTGCCGTGCCCGCAACGCCGGCAGCTGCCGCGGAGCTCGAAAGCAGGCCGATAAACAGCGAAGGGCCAAACGACGCGGCAATCATGTTCCACGTGTTGAGCAGCGCCGTTCCATGGGGATGCTCGGCGGCGGGCAGCGTCTCAAGGCCAGCCGTCTGCGAGGGGCTCAGCACCAGACCAACTCCGGCATACACGACAACAGTCAGCGCCACGACAATACCGATGTTCATACTTGCAGCCGTCATCGAGATGGCAATCTGACCAACGGCAATCAAGGTAAAGCCGATCGGCAGCAGCGGCCAAGCGCCATGGGCGTCCATCACGCGTCCGCCCGCAATCGAGGTCACCGCGTTAAAGACAATTGCCGGCAAAATGAACAGGCCCGCGGCAAGTGCCGTCATGCCGTACGCGCCCTCAAAATACAGCGGTAGCAAAACGCTCATCGAAAACGTCGTCATCATCGACACGACCACGAGCAGACATGCCGGCCAAAAGCGAATGCTTGCCATGGGGCGCACATTGAGCACCGGGTGCTCGAGCTTAAGCTGACGAACGGCGAACAAGCCAAGCAACACAAAAGCGGTAGCAAGCGCCACGATGCCAGTCGTCACATTGGCCGAGAACTCGCCGACCGAGTACACGAACGCCGTGATGCCGGCAGCCAGCAATATAACCGACAGGATATCGAGCGAGACGTTCAGGCGCTCACCGACGTTTTGCACGAGCTTTGCACCAACGACGGCAACGACGATGCCACCCACCAGCGGGACGATAAACACTGCCCTCCAGCCAAACAGGGTGCACATAAGACCGCTGATCACGGGGCCAAACGCCGGTCCCAACGTGATGCAGGCACCGCCCAGGCTCAAATACAGGCCGAGCTTCTCGCGCGGAGCGCAGGACAGCACCACGTTCATCATAAGCGGAAACAAGATGCCCGAGCCTGCAGCCTGCAGAACACGGCTCGGCAGTAACACGGCAAACGACGGTGCCAGCAGGCACAGAATCTCGCCGGCGACCATACAGCCGCATGCGAAAAACAGCAGTTTGCGCGTCGAGAAACGACCGGACAGTAAGGCCATAATGGCCGTGAAGATCGACGTCACGATCATGTAGCCCGAAACGAGCCATTGCGCCGTGGTCGCACTCACCGAAAAGGCAGCCATAATATCGTGCAGCGCCACGTTAATGATGTTCTCGTTAAACGCGGCGACAAAGGCGGCGACATACATCACGGTAAGAAACGTCGAGGTCTTCGATGGTGATTGAGTTTGTTTCTGGGATTTGGTCCCCATAAAAATCCTTCCTCTTAGAACGACAATCGCATCGCCCCAGAGGAACGTCCAGGGCGAAAATGAGCCCTAGACTTACGCCAGACGCCGTACACGACGAATCTGACAACATGGTCCAACGTCGAAAGATTGTAACGCGGTCGCGCAGCTTTCCTTCCGCGCTATTATTAAAAGTCCACGAAAGCATGAGACATGAGGAGCCCGCCATGATTAAGCCCATCATGAAATCCGAGTTCTTTTTACGCCTGCCTTCCGAAGACGCGGGACCCGACGACGCCGTGATCGGGCAAGACCTCCTGGATACGCTCCACGAGCATGAGCACGAGTGCGTGGGCCTCGCTGCCAACATGATCGGCGTGCGCAAACGCATCATCTGCGTAAAAGACGGCAACAGGACACTCCTGATGTACAACCCTCAAATTCTTGAGCAGGTCAATGCCTATCAAACGAGCGAAGGATGTCTTTCGCTCGTCGGAGAGCGTCCCTGCACCCGCTATCGCCGCATTAAGGTTGAGTATTTGGACGAGAACTTCGTCCGCCGTATCAAAAACTTCTCGGGCTACACCGCCGAGATCATCCAGCACGAAATCGACCACTGCAACGGGATTGTTATATAGTTCCGCCGATTCAAGAAAGCCCCCTGCAGCAAAACAACTGCAGGGAGCTTTTCATAGTGCGGAGCTTCTATCCCACTAGCTCTGGCGGTAATGATCGAAGAAGTCGGCCAGGTCTTCGAGGGACTCTTTGAGCACTTCCATGCGCGGCAGGTAGACGATGCGGAAGTGATCGGGCTCGGCCCAGTTAAAGCCGCCGCCGCGCGTGATCAGGATCTTCTTCTCGTGCAGCAGGTCAAGGGCAAACTGCTCGTCGTCGGTGATGTTGAACTTCTTCACATCCATCTTGGGGAAGATGTAGAACGCCGCGCGCGGCTTGACCACCGAGATACCGTCGATCTTGCTGAGCGCCTCGTACACAAAGTTACGCTGCTCGTAGACACGGCCGCCGGGGCGAATGTAGTCGTTAACCGACTGATGGCCGCCAAGCGCCGTCTGGACGATGGACTGGGCCGGCACGTTGGAGCACAGGCGCATGTTGGAGAGCATGTTGATACCCATGATGAAGTCGCTCATGCAGCGCTGGTTGCCCGAAAGCACCATCCAGCCAATACGGTAGCCCGCGATCATGTGCGACTTGGACAGGCCGCTAAAGGTGACGCAGGGCAGGTCGGGAGCGAGTGAAGCGATCGAGACATGCTCATAACCGTCCATGCACAGGCGGTCGTAGATCTCGTCGGCAAAGATCATCAGCTGATGCCTGCGCGCAATCTCGACGATGCCCTCGAGTACCTCGCGCGGATAGACCGAGCCCGTGGGGTTATTGGGGTTGATGATGACGAGGGCCTTGGTCGCGCTCGTGATCTTGGACTCCATATCCTCCAGATCGGGATACCAATCGGCCTGTTCGTCGCACAGATAATGCACGGGATGACCGCCGGCAAGGGTCGCGCACGCCGTCCACAGCGGATAGTCAGGGCTGGGGATCAGGATCTCGTCGCCATTGTCGAGCAGCGCGTTCATCGAAAGCTGGATGAGCTCGGACACGCCGTTGCCCGTGTAGATATGCTCCATCTGAACATTGGGCAGGCCCTTGATCTGCGAATACTGCATAATCGCCTTGCGCGCGGAGAACAGGCCGCGCGAGTTGGAATACCCCTCGCAGTCGGGCAGCTGCTGGCGCATGTCCTTGATGACCTCATCGGGCGTGCGGAAACCGAAGGGCGCCGGGTTGCCGATATTGAGCTTGAGAATGCGCTCGCCCTCGTCCTCCATACGGGCGGCCTCGTCGACGACGGGGCCGCGCACGTCATACAGGACGTTATCGAGCTTGGTGGATTTAGAAAAAGTGCGCATGGTGGTGCTCCTTGCAATTTGAGCCGCAGGGCTAGGTTCGGATTTGGCAACGTTACGGGGCGAGGACGTCTCGCCTTGGTCGGCGTCACTGGCGAGCAGCCAGGTAACATCGACCTCCAAAATACGGGCGAGCAGCTCTGCCACATCGCGCCGCGGGATCGTCTTGCCGCTCACATATTGGCTCATCTGACTCTTGCCGAGTTTTTTGCCGAGCATCTCCGAAGCGCGGATCACATCCGACTGGCGAACATCGCGATCGGACATAGCCTGTCGCAGGCGATCGCTAAACGTCTCTTGGGCCACTAGAACCTCCTTGCTGGCAAAGTTCAATTTATAGAACACGAATTGAACCTTAGTTCAATTTAGGCAGCAGTATAGCGCGGCACATAGTACGAAAGTTCAATTTCAAAAAGAAATGCGCCAAGTTCCAAGATTTGCTCCAGAGCAGATAACAGTGTGCACCATTAGAGGTATTCGAGAAATCGAGTCGCCGCAAGCGAAACGTCGGCCGTGCGGTATATGGCATTGATTTGCCGATGAGGATGCCCCTCCAGCGGCCGGATAGCGACATCAAACTGACAGCGGCGCAAGATGAGTGCCGGAAGAACACTCACGCCCAATCCGTCCTCGACCATGGCCATGATCGCATAGTCGTCCCAAGTCGACAGCTTGGAGCGCACCGTTAGGCCCGCACGGCGGAACAGCGGCGTAATCTCGTCGTCGCTACCGCGCTCCAGCAGGATAAATTGCTCGTTGGTCAAATCGGCAAGAGAAACGACATCCGCATCGGCAAGCGAAGAGCTCGCTGGCACTACGGCCATCAGCTCATCTTGCACCAACGGCCGTGACGTCATGCCGACACCGCGTGGCTCGCGCGGAATAAAGCCCAGGTCGCAGCGACCTTCCGCCACCCATTGCTCAATTTCGGAGTAGTCGCCCATCAGCAGTTCGTAATCGACATCCGGGTGATCGGCGCGAAAGCGCGCAATGACCGGTGGCAGCACATGAGTCGCCACACTCGAAAACGTACCGATGCAGATTTTGCCGCGCATAAGCCCACGCATCTCGTCCACGCGTCGCTGCAGGCGGACAAACTCCTCGCATAACGCCTCGACCGCCGGCATGATCTGCCGACCATCGGCAGAAAGTACCACGCCCTCGCGGCTGCGATCGAGCACCTTAAAACCCCAGTCGGCCTCAAGATCGCCCACCATGCGACTCACGCCCGACTGCGAATAGCTCAGGCGCTCAGCGGCACGCGTAAAGCTGCCGGCGCGCACCGTTTCGAGCAGTACTTGCATCTTTTGGATATTGGTCTCCACGACACGCCCCACCTTTGCATGAGTATTTGTCATGTCTCCCATGCATTATATTCGCTTTTCTTCTATTGCCCGCTACTCCATAGTGAACTTGCACCGATATAGAGAGGACGGCAGTGCATGAACAACGGATTGCTTACATACTTAGCAGCATTGCTGCTGTTTGGCTCGAACGGCATCATCGCCGCTGCGATCGCACTGCCGAGCTCCGATATCGTGCTCCTGCGCACGTTTCTAGGCGCACTCTCGCTTGTTGTCATCCTTGTCATCACCCAGCGCCATAACTTGCAGGCGCCGTCTCGTCCCCGCGAAGCCGCGGCCCTTATCCTCTCGGGAGCCGCGCTGGGTGCCAGCTGGATATTCCTGTTTCGCGCCTACCAGACCATTGGCGTTGCCCATTGCGGGTATCGTCTGCGGTATCGCCTCGGCATTTTGCTATGCGCTGATGGTCATCGCTAGCAAGGGTGCGCCACACATCGAAGGCCTCGAGAACTCCACGCTCCAGGTGAGCGCCGCCTTTGTGACCGCGCTGGTCCTCACGCTCATCACGCAGGGCGCTCCCTCATTCCTGTCCGCCGGCGTCGCCGCCAGTATTGATTGGCACGCCGTCGTCATGCTCGGCGTCGTCAACACCGGCATCGGTTGCCTGCTCTACTTTAGTGCCGTCGCCAAGCTGCCCGTCCAGACCGTCGCGGTCGTCGGCTACCTCGAGCCGCTTTCGGCCGTCGTGTTCTCGGCCGTCTTTTTGGGCGAAGCCATAACACCGGTCCGCCTGATGGGTGCCGCGCTTATCATCGGCGGCGCGATTTTTTGCGAACTCGCCGGCAAACGCGCAAACGCCAAGGCTGGCATCGCCCAGACAGCACGTGCTTAAAAGCCCCTGCTTTGAAATGCTACCTACGTACATAAATAATCCCCAGCTGGGGATTATTGTCTAAAATAACCTGATGTGGCATGCTGCTTGTAACGCTCGGCGTCGTCTATGGCGACATCGGCACGAGCCCCATGTACACCATGAAATCAATCGTCGCCAACAACGGCGGCATCGGTACCGTCAGCGAGGACATGATCCTGGGCGCGCTTTCGCTCGTCATCTGGACCATGACACTCGTGACCACGGTCAAGTACGTGCTGATCGCCATGAAGGCCGACAACCACAACGAAGGCGGCATCTTCGCCCTCTTTAGCCTTGTGCGCAAGGTGGCGCCGTGGCTGATTCTGCCCGCCATGATTGGCGGCGCGGCGCTGCTCGCCGACGGCATCCTTACCCCCGCCGTCACCGTAACCACAGCAATCGAGGGACTGCGCACCATCGAGTGGGGCCATGCACTGCTGGGCGACGGCCAGACCAATGTGATCATCATCACCATCATCATTATCTGCGGCCTGTTTGCCATGCAGCGTGCCGGCACCTCGTCGATCGGCAAGCTGTTTGGCCCGCTTATGACATTATGGTTCCTGTTCCTGGCAGGCGCCGGTCTGTTCAACATGCTCGGCAACCTGTCCATCTTGCGCGCGCTCAACCCCATCCGCGGCATTATGTTCCTGTTCTCGCCCATCAACCATTCGGGCATCATGGTGCTCGGCTTTGTCTTCCTGTCGACAACCGGTGCCGAGGCGCTCTACTCGGACATGGGCCACGTGGGCAAGGCAAACATCTATGCATCCTGGCCGTTTGTTAAGGCGGCCCTCATCCTTAACTATCTGGGTCAGGGCGCTTGGCTGCTCGCCAACAACTCCAATCCCCAGATGCTCGCGATGGACATCGTCAACCCGTTCTACATGATGCTTCCCGAGCCCCTGCGCCCCTTTGCCATCGTGCTTTCGGCCGTGGCGGCCATCATCGCCTCGCAGGCGCTCATCACCGGCTCGTTCTCGCTGGTATCCGAGGC
>JAIHVJ010000468.1 GCA_022720335.1 Collinsella sp. | reverse complement strand
TAAAAAAGCACCGGGGCCAGTGTCGGCCCCGGTGCCCAAGCGCGATATCGGCGGTGCTGTTTCGCGATATTCAACAGTGCTCAAGCGAGCAAATACTCATCAGCGTGCTGGAAGACTTGCACGGCTCTTTGTCTTCCTCAGATTTTCATAAAATAGTAAAGACTGGGGCCAGGAGCAAGATGGATGCACTTCGTAGCTATATAGCTGCTTCTTAAGAAGCAGCAGCTAAAGATGGAGGCTAAAGATGGGGATGACATTCTTTGGAGCTGTGCCCGTAGACAAACATAGGATATCGACTAAAATATAGGCAATTGCGGTGGAAGCTTTCGGGCGACACCTGAAGAGGGTTGATGCGTCGGCCCTCTTTTAATATGACCGGCGGTCAGCCCGGTATGTCCGCGCACCCCACCGCATTTCGATTCTCCGTCCGGCGCGATCGTGCGAATCCAGTCTTTTGTCGGGCGCGGCCCGGGGGCTGCCCATAAAAGAGGCCGTGAACTCGCGCCGGCGATGCGTCGAGGCGCGGGCCCTCTCGGCGGGAGTCGGTTGTCGCCGGCCGCTAGAGGATGGTCCCTTCGGACCTGCACCCGATCTCCCAGACCCAGCAGGCGAGCTCGCGCGCCACGGCGGCGTTGGCCTTGCAGGCCGGCTTGCCGGCGCGCGCGAGCGCCTCGCGGCGGCGGTGGAGCCTGGCGGTGCAGTCGTCCGCCCTCGAGCGTACCGCCGTGGGCACGTCGGTGCCGGGGGCGGGGGCCTTGGGCCTCGGGGAGCACATGGAATAGTGCCATGCGGACTCTATGAGCGCCGTGCGCGCGAGCGCGTTGCCGGCCTTGGTTATCCCGCCGCGCCGCTCGGACTCGCCGCTCGAGTGCTCCGACGGCGTGAGCCCGCACCAGCTCGCGAAGGCCGGTGCCGAGCGGAACCTGCTGAAGGACCCGGCCTCCGCCGCGAGCCTGAAGGCCGTCAGGGTGTCGATCCCCTTGATGCAGGAGAGCGCCTCCACGGCCGGGCGCCACCGGTCGGCGCCGGCCAGCGCGACGACCCTCCTCTCGAGCTGCCGCCTGTCCGATTCCGCGCAGCGGGCGGCCGTGACGTAGTACTCGAGCGCGTCGCGCTGCGGGCCCTCGAGCCTGATCTCGGATATCCACCTCCAGTGGGCGCGCGTCCAGGCCTTCTTCCTCGTCCCGTCGGCGTTGCGCTCGTCCCAGACGTATCCCAGCCTAATCAGGAACATGTTGAGGCGCTGCCTGGCGCGGCGGTACTCAACGGTGGCGTCGTCGAGGGCGCGGTCGAGGTC